>CAZTGQ010000105.1:0-5731 GCA_964613345.1 uncultured Acidaminococcales bacterium
TTTTCTAACCACTCCATCATGGTAATATCCAAATGGTTAGTTGGCTCATCTAGAATCAACAAATCCGGTGCATTAACTAAAGCTGCCGCTAGCATTAGTCTAGTTTTCTGTCCTCCAGACAGTGTAATGGCCCTCTCTGACCAAGTATTCTCTGGGTACCCTAATCCTATGAGTACCCTTTTAATATTAGTTTCATAGTTATAGCCATCTAAATGCTCATAACGTCCACTTATCCGAGCATATAGGGCTAAAGCCTCTTCCAGTGCTTCACCCTGAAGACTTGCGCTATCATGCTCTAGCTGAGCTAGCCTTTGGCGCAGCTCCACAATTTCAGGGCAAGCCTTCAGCAGAAAATCCCAAATGGTTTCCTCCTGAGTAAAGCCATTAAAGCCCTGCTCCACATAACCCAGTCTTAACTCCCCTGCATATTTTACGCTTCCCTCATCTGCCACACTAGGCGCCAAAAGGCAACGCAAAAGAGTGGTTTTGCCGCTGCCATTGACACCGACCAAGCCCACTTTTTCGCCCTGCCTTAAGGTAAAGCTTACATTTTTAAAAATTTGTTGGACACCAAAGCTTTTGCCTAGGTTGTCCACAGTTAGTTGAATTTCCATATTTTCTTATTTGGCAAAACCTTGAGGATGCCCACTATGCCACCGCCAAGCGGAAGCAATAATATCCTCTAGCTTACTGTGCAAAGGTTGCCAATTTAGTTCCTTCTTTATTTTTTCTGAGGAGGCAATTAAAATCGCCGGATCTCCTGCTCTACGTTTTTCTTCTACCACGTGAAAATCTCTGCCCGTAACCTTTTTAGCTGTGGTAATAATTTCCCTGACAGAATAACCTTGCTCCGAGCCTAAATTATACGCCTTGCTAGCTCCGCCCTGACTGAGATATTGCAAAGCCAAAACATGGGCCGCAGCCAAATCCTCTACATGCACATAATCTCTGATACAGGTACCATCTGCTGTAGGATAATCCGTACCATAAATAGCCACCTGCTCCCTCTTACCCAAGGCAGCCTGCAAAACCAAGGGTATTAAATGAGTCTCCGGCGTATGGTCCTCACCGATATTACCCAGCTGAGCTGCTCCTGCTGCATTAAAATATCTAAGTGCCACATATTTTAGGCCATAAGCCTTGTCATAATCCTTCAACATGGTTTCAATCATTAACTTTGTTCGACCATAAACATTAGTCGGCTTAGTTTCCGCCTCCTCTGTAAGGGGAACCGTCTTAGGCTCACCGTAAACTGCTGCCGTAGAGGAAAAGACCAAATAATCCACGCCAACCTCTCGCATTGCATCCATAAGGCCCATAGTACCAGCCACATTATTATAATAATAACTGCCTGGGTCAGTCATGGATTCACCCACTAGGCTGCTAGCAGCAAAATGCATCACTCCGTCTATTTCATATTCCGCCATAATATGCTTTAAAAAGCTGAAATCATGAATATCTCCTTCAACCAGCTGCACATCTTCAGAAACGGCATCAATATGACCCTTAGAAAAATTATCATAGACAATGGGTTTGTATCCACTCTTACTCAAAAGCTCTACCACATGGGAACCTATGTACCCAGCTCCACCTGTAACTAAAATATTCACAACTAAGCCCCCTAGCCCTTTTGGCCGCCAATTAAATTTAAAAGCTCCTGAGTTTTTTCTTCTAACAAAGCTTGATTCCCTCTGGTTTCTACATTCAGGCGTACCACCGGCTCTGTGTTAGATTTACGCACGTTAAATCTCCAAGTAGGATACTCCACACTAATACCATCGAGAAAGTCCTGTTTCCCGTCACTGTAGGTAGCTTTAAGCTTGACAAAAACAGTCTCAGCATCTTCTACCTTACGATTAATTTCTCCACTACAGGGGAACTTAGCCATTCTCTCCTCCACTAATTGGGAAAGCGCTTTGTTCTCCTTACTCATCAGCTCCGTAACTAAAAGCCAGGGTAGCATACCGCTATCACAGAAGGAAAAATCCTTAAAATAATGATGAGCGGACATTTCCCCACCATAAACTACATCCTCACGACGCATACATTCCTTGATAAAAGCGTGTCCGCTTTGACAGCGCACGGGAATACCACCGCCTGCAGCAATAATTTCCTCCGTATTCCAGGTCAGTCTAGGGTCATAGATAATTTTACTGCCGGGATGCTTCGCCAAAAAGCTTTGGGCTAAAAGTCCCACTAAATAGTAGCCTTCGATAAATTGTCCCTTCTCATCAAAAAAGAAGCAGCGATCAAAATCACCATCCCAAGCGATACCTACATCTGCTTTATTAGCTACTACAGCCTGAGAGGTAGCTGCTCTGTTATCCGGCAAAAGAGGATTGGGCACTCCGTGAGGGAAGCTACCATCAGGTTCCATATTAATACCTACAAAATTAAAAGGAAGAGTCTTCTCTAAGGCTGCTACGACAGCTCCTGCTCCGCCATTACCTGGATTAACTACTAATTTAAAAGGCTTCAACGCCCCTACATCGATATAAGTCAGCAAATGCTCAACATATGACGGCAATATATTATGTTGCTCATAACCGCCCTGTACGGCTGCAAGAGGACAGACTACGTCAAAATCCTCTCTCATAATCATAGCTGCCAGGTCTTTAAGACCTGTATCACCGGAGACAGGTCTAGAACCACGTCTAACCAGCTTCATGCCATTATAGGCAGCAGGATTATGACTGGCCGTAATCATGATACCCCCATCTGCTTGCAGAAAAGCAGTGGCAAAATAAATCATTTCTGTCCCGCATTGACCAATATCAATAACTGTTGCCCCTGCCTGCCTTAAGCCCTTTACCAGAGCAGCGCTAAGGCTGGGACCAGTAAGACGAATATCGTGACCCACAACTATCTTCTGAGCCTTTTCTGTAAAAGCAAAGGCTCTGCCAAGATGATAAGCGATGTCTTCATTCATATCCTCCGGCACTACACCTCTAATATCATAGGCTTTAAAGCCCTTTGTACTTAACATGTTACTTCTCCCCCTAATAGGCTAAGTTTTCGATAGGTAATAAATCGTGTAGCCGGTCATAGCAAGACTGTAGTCCTGCACCATTAATCACGGACAGATTACCGGTTTTCAGCACAATATCAGTACGTGCCAGTTCCCGCAGATTAATTCCTAGACAAATACCGTAATTCAAATGATCCTTTTCCTCCAAAGTAAAAAAGTTATAATCCTTTTTCCTTTGAAGAGTTTTTTCTAAATAATCTAGCTGCTGCCATTGAGTGGCTTTCATTAAAGAAATAATACTCAGAGCGTGCTTACACACATCCAAAAGCCTATCAACCTTGCCAGAGGCATCAGCAAAAAGCAGAGACTTGGCATCTAGCTCATTTTTAAAGGACATAGCCTCTTCCTTGGTCATACCCTCCCCTGTCTTATCCTTAAAAGCCTCATCACCTAAAACAGGTGGGAAGGACATAATAGCATTAAGCACTGCTAATTCTTCCAGTTCCCCATATTCTTCGGAATCCATAGGCGTAACTGCAATCTCTTCCAAAATAGTGCGCACCTCATCCTCCTCCAGCGCTTCTCTGCTATAGTTGTTAGCAGCACCGCCCTGCAAGGCCACTACGGTTAAAACTCCTGTGCCCACCTTATCAATCTTATTTTGATGCATCGTTGCTACAATGCCTACAATCTTTTTTAACTTCTGCACCTCATATGGCAAGAGGTGCAAATTCTTATGGCTTTTAAAGCTATAATGTCCTGGTCTGTTTTCAATTTGCTCTAATATATGAAACATACGCCCATAGCCGCTCCAAGCATCAAGCTTCTCCCTGCCTAGCTTTTCAACAATGGGAAGTAATTCCTCTTCCTTTTTATAAAACTTATAGCGTTCCTCAGTGTAACGCACAATAGTATTTTCTACTATATTTTGTGGACTGGTGATATTTTTGTATAATTTTACTCCAGCTGCTCCTAAACCTGCAGCTGCCCAAATGGCCAAAGGTATTGGCATAATAACCTCCTTGAAAAACGTATTTCTTCTACCTAAGCTATACCTACAAAAATTATAGCTTGATTTAGAAATTAAGTCAAAAAAAAGACCACTTTCGTGGCCTTTTTCCTAAGTTATTTCTTCCTCCCCAATTGAAGCGCAAAACGTGCATAAACATAAATAACTATCAATGTAGCAATAATTATTTCTGGCCATAGAATAAATCGCTCTAAATATGACCAAGTAAACCCCATTTTCGCAACAGCTAACAAAGTAAGTTTCGTAGATAAGGCACAAATTACCAAAGGAAATGTAAAAGCTGCCCATGATGGATAAAAAGATCTTATTAAATTTAAAATAATATGCCTTAAAACAAAAACATAGACAAGAGTCGACCATAGCAACATTAACTGTAAAAATAAAAGAGCGGGTGCAGGAGTAGCCTGCACATACGCAGCTAAGCACAAACTAACAGGTGCAGCATAAATACATATTAAGGCTCTGGCCGGCTCCGGCACCTCAGGAAATTTATAATAGCGATAACTAATAAAAGGAAAAAGAAATAATAAACTAATAAACCCAAACCAAAAAGAAATTTTACCCAAAAAAAGATTATTATGAACCCCAGCAGTTACTCCCGCTACGCCAATCCCCACATAGACAATATAATAGCTAGCAAAAACCTTATTCCAATCCGGCGGTAGCATAAACTTAATAGTAAAATATACTATTAAACTCAAATGCAGTACAAAACCAATAAGCCACACAGAATATGCTATAGCGCCAAAAAACACTCTATAAGTACTAAGCACCATTAAGCCCATGGAAAAGGTACCTGCTACGCTAAGCAAAATAGGATTTTCCAGTTCTTGTTTGACAACTCTAGGATAAAAAATGACTTTTGCCACCAAAAGCATTCCTAAAGGCAGAGCCAAAATACCACAGATTATTTTATAAAGCGGTCCATAAAAAGCCAGCAGATTACCTAATGTAGCCATCGCTAACATGACCCCTGTCAAGGGAATTGGTATCTTTTTTAACATACTTACTACCACCTAAGCTCTAGCCAAAGGCTCTATTTGGGTATCGATATTAGCTATATTTAGTTCACGGCACATAATTTGAGCTACCTTCCAAGCACAAAGCCCGGTGAAATAAATACACTGTTTTTTATGTTCACCTTTATCCATATCAAACTCTTTGGTTAAAATACGACAGCAAACCGCTTTTTTTCCATTTTTTTCTTTGAACCACTCATGTAATTCATTAGCATAGGACATACACTTGTTTACCTCTGGATCCTTTGGCCCCAAGGGACTAGTACGTCCAAAAATCATACCTAAGGCTAAAATTCCACCATTTAACGCTCCACACATACAGCCGGAACGACCTGCACCCACAGACATGGCAGAAGCCATGCCAATTACTTCTTTCGGTACTTGCAGAGCAAAATTAGTGCGAATAGCATCCATAACTGCTTCACAACAAAAGTACCCACCCTTATAGGCATCCTCAGCTGCTTTCTGTATTGCTTGTAAACTAACCTTTTCTGCTCCCACTGCTACGTTCATCATGCCCTTTTACCTCCCAGTTATCTTATTTTTACTTATTTAAGTATAAGTTCCATTTATCTCTATGTAAATCCACAAATTACATAATAATTTCATCAAATTATTATTCTACATCATATTTGCTTATCAATTACTATAACAACGTCAAAGGTATGCAAAAAAAATCCTACTCATAAGAGTAGGATTTAGGTTTTCAATTGG
>CAZTGQ010000105.1:5748-6099 GCA_964613345.1 uncultured Acidaminococcales bacterium
CCGGGTCGATTCGAACGCTCGACACACGGCTTAGAAGGCCGTTGCTCTATACAACTGAGCTACGGGGCCAAAATAAAAATTGATGGAGCGGGTGATGGGAATCGAACCCACGTAACTAGCTTGGAAGGCTAGGGCTTTACCATTAAGCTACACCCGCTTATGAAATTATGGTCGGAGCGACAGGATTCGAACCTACGACCCCCTGCTCCCAAGGCAGGTGCTCTACCAAGCTGAGCTACGCCCCGACAAATGGGTGGACACTTGAAAATAATGGTGGGCGATGACAGGATCGAACTGCCGACATCCTGCTTGTAAGGCAGGCGCTCTCCCAGCTGAGCTAATCGCCCGTAA
>CAZTGQ010000106.1:0-6077 GCA_964613345.1 uncultured Acidaminococcales bacterium
TTTCCCTTTTCTGCTCTGAGAATATTATGAGCGGCTGATTTACGCATTCTATTCATAATAGCTAGACCCAGCTCCTCTTCACCGGTACCTTCTCCGATAATCACATCCACGCCCTCTGTATCAAACCGTCTTAAGTCCGTAAATAAATGCTCTGCCATTTCTCTTTGAGAAATTCCCCAGCTGTGAGCAACTATTTTCCCTGTGGCCGGTAATTGCTCCACAGTGGCCTCAGCCGCTATAACACCAACCTTAAGATCTTGGCTCAAAGCCCCTTTAACCAGCTTTAGCACTCCTAAAGCAGCCTCAGAGCCTTCCACTAGAAACATAGTAGCCTTTGGCGCATAGTGTTTGTACTTCATGCCCGGAGCCTTGGGCACCTGATCTGGCAAAATAAGTCCCGGATCAATTTCCACTGCCCCTAATTTTTCCTCCAGCATTTCTAGGGTAATACCACCCGGTCGTAAAATAGTAGCTACCGGCACCGTAGTATCAATAATCGTAGATTCCACCCCAATAGCACAGGGCCCACCATCTATCACTCCGGCAATGAGTCCCTCCATATCTGCTAGCACATCCTCAGCTCTCGTGGGACTGGGTCTACCTGATTTATTAGCAGAGGGAGCCGCTAGTGGTTTACCTACAGCCTTAATTAGCGCCCTAGCCAAGGGATGACTGGGGAAGCGCACTGCTACAGTAGCAAGCCCCGCAGTTACCGTTTCCGGTATCAGTTCAGATTTAGGCACAATCAGAGTCATCGGTCCAGGCCAAAAAGCCTCTATCAAAGCCTTGGCATTAGCGGAAAGTCCACTGGTCAAGGGTAATATTTCTTCCTTTTCGCTAATATGCAAAATCAAAGGATTATCTGCAGGCCTGCCCTTAGCCTCAAAAATCTTCTGGCAGGCAGCTCCTGACAAACCATTAGCACCCAAACCATATACCGTTTCCGTTGGAAAGGCCACCACCTCTCCCTGACGCAAAAGCTCAGCGGCCTCTGCTAAATCGGCCTGCGCAAGCTCCTTATTTTTGCCATCCCATAATTTCGTCTGCATAAATACTTCCTTCTTTCGTCGCAAAAACCATTCTCTCAATATCAGCATAATCCTTTAATACTGTTACTACACCAAAACCATTTTGACGGCAAATTTCTGCCACAGCCTCTCCCTGATTAATCCCTATTTCCAGCGCAACAAATCCCTCAGATAAAAGATGCTTTTCTGCTCCAGCTAGAATCCGTCTGTAAAAGTTAAGACCGTCCGGCCCGCCATCCAAGGCCCCTTGTGGTTCCTTTTGTACCTCTGGCGCTAAATTAGGCAAATCTGCCTGAGGAATATAGGGCGGATTAGAAACGATGAGATTGAATTTGTCATCTGCTAAAACATGGGAATATAAATCCGAGACTAAGCCTGCACAACGCTCCTCCAGCCCTAAGGCCTTAGCATTATCCAAGGTTACCTCTAAGGCTGCTGCGCTAATATCCACGGCAAGCCCTCTTGCCTTTTCTCGTGCCAATAAAAGGGATAAAATAATAACCCCACTGCCGCAGCCCAAATCCAAAATTTCCTGTGGTCCCTGAAAACTGCTTAAGCCCAGAATTTTTTCTACTAAAAGCTCTGTTTCAGGCCTAGGAATAAGCGTATCCTTAGTTACCTTAAACTCTGCCTGTAAAAATCCTTTGCGACCTAAAATGTAGGCCACTGGTTCCTTTTGGGCCCTTCTAGCTACATACTTCCTGAATTTAGCTAATTCCTCTTCCTCTAAGGGCTGCTCAAAATTCGTATATAAATGTAGCCGCGAGCAACCAAGGACGTCACAAAGCAGTACTTCCGCATCCAGACGTGGATTTTCCACGCCCTTGGATTGAAAGTACTGCTTTGTCCAGTCAATTATTTTTATGATTGTCCATATAGGCTTTTCCTGTTGCATTACTCCACCTGCTTTAAATTTTCGCTTTGCTTAGCGGTTATAAGTGCATCTAAAAGCTCATCTAAATCACCATTTAAAATGGTATCCAGCTTATGCAGGGTAAGACCTATTCTATGATCTGTGACCCTACCTTGAGGATAATTGTAGGTTCTAATTCTTTCACTTCGATCCCCTGTACCCACCTGACTTTTCCGTTCAGAGGCAACAGCGGCTGTAGCTTCTCGTTCAGCTGCTTCCATAATTCTGGTACACAGCATTCTCATACATTTCTCTCTGTTTTTGATTTGCGATTTTTCATCCTGACATTGAGCTACAATACCTGTGGGAATATGGGTCATGCGGACAGCTGATTCTGTTTTATTAACATACTGTCCACCGGCACCGCCGGCCCTATAGGTATCAATACGAATATCTGTGGGATTAATATTTACATCTACCTCGTCCGCTTCAGGCATAATAGCTACCGTCACCGTAGAGGTATGCACTCTGCCCTGGGATTCAGTATCAGGTACTCTTTGAACTCTATGTACACCACTTTCAAATTTCATCCTGCTATATACTCCGTCACCGGAAATCTGAAAAATAGCTTCCTTAAAACCGCCTAACCCAGTAGGACTGGTATCTAGCAGTTCAATTTTCCAGCCCCTGCTTTCGGCGTAACGGGTGTACATACGGAACAAATCACCTACGAAAAGTGCCGCTTCATCGCCGCCTGCACCAGCTCTTATTTCTACCATAACATTCTTTTCATCGTTAGGGTCAGTGGGCAAAAGCAGCATGGTTAAACGTCTTTCATATTCCTCTACCAGTGGCTTTAATTCCTTTAATTCTTCCTGAGCCATGTCCATAAGATCTCTGTCTTCCCCGGCACTAATCAGCTCCTGAGCTTCTTTAATATCCCCCATGAGCTTTTTATACTCGCGAAAAACCATAACCACATCCGTTAGCTTAGCATGCGCCTTGGTGCATTTCAGCCACTGAGGCTGATCCGCAATAACTGAAGGGTCAGAAATTTTCATTTCTAAATCCATATATCTATCTTCTAAAGCTTGTAATTTATCTAACATGATTTTCCCTCTATCACTTCTTGAGTTTCTGTATTCTCCGGCAGTACTGCTTTTAAGGAAGCAATAGCAACCTCTATTTGACTGTCATCTGGCTCTCTGGTAGTCAGTCTTTGTAAGCATAGACCTGGCCAAATAGCTTTCTTTACCCAAAATTTATCTATATGCTGTCCCGCATAACGAATGACCTCATAGCTAATGCCGGCTATAAGGGGCATCAGTATGATTCGAGATAAAATTCTCTGTAAAATACCCGGCCATCCTAAAAAAGCAAAAATGAAAATACTTATGAGCATGACGATCATCAGGAAATTAGTGCCACAACGAGGATGCAGGGTAGAAAAGCCTCTCACATTTTCCACCTCTAGGGGCAGATTGTGTTCATAGGTATAAATAGTTTTGTGTTCTGCTCCATGGTACTGGAATACCCTTTGGATATCCGGCATAGTGGAAATACCACCTATGTACAGAAGAAAAATGGATAGACGCAAAACTCCCTCTGCCAAATTAAGCACCAGAGAATTATTAATGGCGGACTTTAGAAAATGCATGGTCCAGGTTGGCAACACAATAAACAGGCCAATGGCTAAAAGAGCGGACACCAACATAGTCAAAGCCATATCTCTGCCACTGAGCTTTTCTTCCTCCTCACCACTAGCTTGAGCAGAAAAGGATAGTGCCTTCATGCCATATACCAAGGATTCACCTAAAGCTACCACTCCTCTTAAAAGAGGTTTCTTCAAGATGGGATATTTATCTGCAATTGTACCGGCAGGCTTTAAATCCACTAGGATTTGTCCGTCGCTTTGACGTACAGCTACTGCTATTTTCCCTGGGCCCCGCATCATTACGCCCTCAATAACAGCCTGCCCGCCTACATTAAACTTCTTCGTCATTATCTTCTCCGCATATTAATACAGCAGAGCCTCAGCTCTGCCGTATGTTAGTACTATTCTTCTTTTTTGTAACGCTTGTTGAACTTCTCGATACGACCTCTAGCGGACATATCACGTTGCTTACCGGTAAAGAAAGGATGGCACTTAGAGCACACATCAACACGTAATTCTTTTTTTACGCTACCGGTAGTAAAGGTAGCACCACAAGCACAAGTTACTTTACATTCGTCATACTGGGGATGAATATTTTCTTTCATGGAAAAACACCTCTTTCTAGTCTTAGCATTAATATATCCAGACATTAACGCTCAATGATTGTAACATAATTTACTAGCTATGACAAGGTGCAATTTTCCCCTTGGCAAAGGCTAAATTCACCTATTCCTTGCCAAAAACCTGTTCCTTCAGTCTAAGACCTGTCGGTGTGGTAGCAAGTCCTCCCCCTGCGGTTTCTTTCAAAGCACAGGGCAAAGCATCGCCTACTTCCTTCATGGCGATAATACATTCGTCCACAGGAATTTCCGCGCCAAGACCTGCCAAGGCCATATCTGCAGAAGAAAAGGCAATTGTAACGCCTGCTACATTTCTCTTAATACAGGGTATTTCTACTAATCCAGCCACAGGATCACATACTAAGCCCAGTTGATTAGCTATAGCTAGTGCACAGGCATCAGCTGCCTGCTGAGGTGTTCCCCCTGCTAGCTCCACTAAGGCTGCCGCAGCCATCCCTGCAGCACTACCGCACTCGGCCTGACAGCCGCCTTGAGCTCCGGCAATGGAGGATTTCTGAGCAATAACTAGACCAAAGGCAGCCGCCGTAAACATACTCAGCACCAAATCCTTTTTAGCATAACCTTTTTCTTCATACAGAGATACCAAGCATCCTGGTAATATGCCACAGCTACCTGCTGTAGGCGTAGCCACAATTCTTCCCATGGCAGCATTACAACCGGAAACGGCAAGAGCTCTAGCCATGGCCCCGGTCATAAAGGAGCCCATTAGTCCACCGGACTTTTGCTCTCCATAAAGCTTCATCTTATATCCTTCACCACCGGTTAAACCGGAAGTGGATTTTAAATGCTGGTCTGAACCAGTCACCACTGCCTGGCACATCACGTCGAAATCAGCTTCCATTTGAGCATAAACATCTGCTTCTGGTCGCTCTAAAGCCAAAGCCTGGTCTTTTAGCACTAAGGTGCTGATTTTCTCTCCGGCCTTAGTAGCTGCTGCCACCAATTCACTAATCCTATCATATTTAAACATGGCTCCGCCTCCCTAAATAGCCTGGATAAGCATTACATTGCTTACCTGAGAAATTTTTCGCATATCCTCAATCATGCCCTCAGGGGGCAGACCATCAATTTCGATGGTCATCATAGCATCAGCGCCCTTAGTCGGCCGATCCAAGTGAAAATTACCAATATTTACCTTATTATATTTTGCTCTCATTAGATTGGTCACATCTGCGATAGCACCTGGTCTATCCTTATGCAGCACCATAATGGTATTACACTCTCCGGTAAAATTCACCCGCAGACCATTAATATAGTCTATTTTGATATTACCACCGCCAATGCTGGCTCCCTCCACTGTACAAGTAGTGCCGTCCCTAGTTGTAACCTTTATTCTTGCTGTATTAGGATGAGCATCAGGAATATTCACCGGTAAAAATTCATAGGTAATGTTCTGAGCATCTGCCAGCTTAAAAATATTACGAATTTCCTCAGAATAACTGTGAAAGCCCATAATTCCGGCTAATAATGCTCTGTCCGTACCATGTCCCTTATAGGTTTTAGCAAAAGAACCGGACAATTCAATAGAAATATGGGCAGGTGCCTGTCCATTAAGAACCTTATTAGCAACTCTCCCTAAACGCACTGCTCCTGCAGTATGGGAGCTAGAAGGTCCAATCATCACAGGACCGATAATATCAAATACATTCATGTTAGGCTCTCCTTTGTGTAAAGTTTTAATGCATAGTGCAAGTTTTTTTATCTAGGATTATTCTAACATAAAAGTAAAAATAAATATAGTACTTCCTTACTCCTATCTTACCTATATATTTCTATTATATTTCTGGTTGTTCGGTATTTTCCCCACTTTTTGCTTCCATCTTCTTTTTGCTGCTATTTAGCTGGAGCATTTTTTGCACTTCCCCTGCCAGCCAAAAATCCACAGCCTTAACTGCCTTAGC
>CAZTGQ010000107.1:0-6026 GCA_964613345.1 uncultured Acidaminococcales bacterium
TTTTACCCTTTTAAAATTTTTACACCACTATAATACAACAATTTTCAGAATTTTGCAACCACCAAGACTAAATAGTGTAAATGTTTTAAACACAACATCCCTATCCACAAAAGTGTAGTTTTGTGGATAGGGATGTTGTGTTTAGTAGATGGTAAGTAAACAGGCAAATCAGGTATTAAAACAAATTTAATATAGTGGCAAACCTAGGGTGACCTAGGGACGCATAAGCAGATTGCCGATTCGCTCACAAGGCGGAGCCGAAGTGAAGAATCGTGCAAATCGCTTACTTCGCAGGAGCGACCGAATAGGGAGCTACGAGAAGTGTCCAAAGCGAAAAGCTTTGCGCGTAAATGTGTGGACAAATCAGGTATTAAAACAAATTTAATATAGTGGCAAACCTAGGGTGACCTAGGGACGCAAAGCTAGAGGGCCTCAGGTAGGCAGCCAGTTGCACATTCGCAATTGGTTTTACTATGACTAAAAACGTACTGTGCATATCATGCACAGTGCGTTTTTGCTTTAAGTGTCTATCAAAGGAGGAAAGTAAGGCAGCAAAGATATTGGGGAAAAATAAATTATTTAAGAAAGGGGATATTACTTATGAAGAAAAGGTTAGTTAAAGGCGTTGTGTTAGGTTTGGTTTGTTCCAGTGTTGTAGGAGGTACATGCTTTGCAACGAATTATACGTCACAGCAACAGCATTTCAGTGCTACCCATGTATATAATTCTGGTGATGTTTTTAGTATGTACGAGGGTAAATTACCGAATATAGAAATAAACGGTACTGGCAGCGATATTACCCTTAATAACGTAGGAGCATATAGCTATGATCGAACATATGCTAGTAATCTTACGAATCCTGTAGGTAATGTTTGGGTCTTTGGCGATGGTAATAAGCTTACTATTGCTGATAGTACTCTGCAGTCTGCTAATTATGGTATTAATGCACGTGGTATTGCTCTGACAGGAGAAACTGATCCTGTCACCGGCGTTCCCAAGGTGGATGGAACTACAGGCAATCATACCGTGGATATTAGCAATACAGCTATTACAGTACAACCATGGTGGACTGACTATATGAATGCTGACGGCAGCTATCAATATGCGCCTCAAGGTGCGGTCGGTGTTGGTATATATTCTTCCGGCAATGATGTAACTCTAAGAGACAATACAACAATTACCATGGCGGCAAATTATTCCGCAGGTCTCTATATTTCTCCCACTATCTTTAATAATCAAGGTACTGTAAAAGATAATGTTGTCAATTTGAATAAGACAGGTATTGGTACCTGGGGTTACTATGCACCGGGCATTAATATTACGGGTGCTGGCAACGTAGTGAATTCTAATATGAGTAGCTCTGTTACCCATGTACAATACAGCCCTGCTGTCATCACTACAGGTAATGCTATTTTCAATGCGGATAATGAGTCTTATTTTGAAACGCAAAAAAATATGTCTCCAGGTGTTTTAGTATTTAATCATGGACAAGCTACGGTGAAAAATTCTACTATCATCACCGCAGGAGATTATTCACCCACGGTACTAGCGAGCACTGCTCCTAATGGAGCTACTACGGATACAACTGTAGATAATAAAGCCACTCTCGAAAATACTAAACTAACAACGGCAGGAGCATATTCACCAGGTCTTCTAGGCTATGGCTATAAAAGTGCAGCAGATAATGCCTACCATGGCTCTAAGATAGAAGCAAATAATGTGGAAATTAATACTACAGGGAATTGGGCTCCAGCAGTATTTGCCGGCAACAATTATGACTTAAATAGTGGGAGTGTGGTAACCGGAGCATTACCAGGTGTGGATGATGCTAATAATACGGTTGTAACTGTTGATGGCGCTAAAATAAAAACCACGGGGACGGATTCTTCTGCAGTGACAGCCTTCCTTAACGGTAAGGCTGTGGTCTCCAATGCAGATATCTTAGCTACAGGAGAACATAGTGCAGGCGTATTAGTTGAAGAGGGCGGGAAGGTAGTCCTTAACAATAGTACTGTAGCTAGCACGCAAACAGCTGTAGTTAACACTCATACAAATGGTATAGTTGAGGCTAATAATAGCACTATTACAGGCTATATCAAGCACGAGCAGGAACAAAGCTTGAGAGGACTGGAGGTTAACTTTAGCGGCTTAACGGAATTAGGTGCGGCACTGGGAGCACTGGGACAGGGCGCTAATGTTACCGGAGGAGTTGACGGTACCACCATCCTTCCTAGTGGTTACACAGATAATCTGACCATAGGTAATTTTGATGTGACCTTAAATAATACTCAATGGAATATGACAGCTGACTCTGATTTAGGCATTGGTACATTTAAGGCTGATAATTCTACTGTTGATATGACTGTTTCCGGTCGTGGAAATTATGAAACCTTAAATCTTGACAAAATGTCCGGTCAAAATAGCAACTACATTTATGATACTGATTTAGCTAGTGAAACCTATGGCGATAAGATTTATGTCAAGAATACCGGTAGTGATGCAGGAGTAAACTATATTCAGGTTTATGACAAGAGCTTGACTACAGGCGAAAGAGTTGAAGCCAAGGATAATGGCATTAAGACGAAGCTTCTGGTTGTAGGTGGTGATGGAGCCGGCTACACTAATTGGGCTGGCAAGACCCTGGATACTGGCGGATTGTGGGAAACAACTCCTACTGTAGAAAAGCTAGAGGATAATCAATGGTACCTGACCTTGATGAGGAAGGCTGCTAATCCTAATACTGAATCCTTGATTGGTGCCATGGACAGTTTATATGGTATGTGGCGCTATGATGACACCCTGCGCAAACGTTTGGGAGATTTACGCTATGTGGATCCTGAACAGTATGGTCTGTGGGTGAGAATGAAGGCTGGCAAGATGGGTGCTCCACGCTTCGATGGTTCATACCAAATGTATCAGCTTGGTTATGACAAGAAGGATAATAATACTATTTATGGTGTGGCAATTGATCATACTCGTGCTAAAAATAGCTATGTAGCAGGTCGAGGCGAAAATGCCATGAACAGTTTAACTCTTTATGCTACCAATTACAGAGGTGGCGTAGAAGTTAAAAATGAAAAGAGCGGAGCTACCTATAGTGACTTAGTACTTAGAGCAAGTAAATTGCGCGGTGACTTAGATAGCAGTGCTGCTTATAATGACCATGTCGAATTTGATACCTGGGGTTACAATCTCAGCTACGAATTAGGTAAAACATATCGTAATGACAAGGGTTGGTTCCTAGAACCACAGTCTCAATTGTCTTTAGGCTATTTAAGAGGCGGAGACTATGTGACAAATCATGGTACTAGTGTTAGTCGTGAGGGGAATACCAGCGTTTTAGGTAGACTTGGCTTTGTCCTGGGACGTAAGATTCATGACAATAGTGATTACTATTTCAAGGCAAATATTTATCGCGAATTTAAAGGCGATGGCGATATGCGCTTTGCTTTGGGAGACCAGAAAATGACTTATGGTTCTCATAATAAAGATACTTGGTATGAATTGGGTATCGGTGGCAATGTAAGACTAGCCAACAACACCTATTTCTATGGTGATGTCTTAAAGACCTTTGGGGCAGACATTCAAAAGAAATGGCAGGTTAATGTGGGCTTACGCTGGACTTGGGGCGGACCTAAGAAGAGCAAAGCAGTTCCTGTAGTGCAACCGGCAGAGCCGACACTTGTAGCACCTATTAAGGAAACCTACTTAGATAGCGTACACTTTGATTTTGATGTGGATACGCCTATTGCTGGGGAAATGTACAAGATTGACCACTTTGCTGAAGTAGCAAAGGAAAACCCAGACAAGAAATATGCCGTAGTGGGTAATACTGATGCTATTGGCACTGATGATTACAATATGGACCTGTCCAAACGTCGTGCTGATAATGTTAAGGCTGAAGCGGCAAAACGCGGTGTAGCCATGGAGCAAATGCAGGAAGAATATTTGGGTAAGGCGAAGCCTGTGGAAAGCAATGAAACTGCTTCCGGCAGAGCTGCTAACCGTCGTGTAGAGATTTACGAGCACGAAAAAATTAAGTAAGAGGTAGGGGGTGTGACATCCGCGGGTGTCACTTCGTTGAGGCTGACCCTGCAGCTAGGGAGCGACACTGCTTTTCTCATAAATGGGCATCACCGCTTGCGGTGATGCCCATTCCCTTTGCTTACTCGTTTTGTGGCTCCTCTTTTTGCCTTTTTTCTCACAGAGGGATTACTTTATACGCGTAATAGAATTAAATATGGGCAGCGCCTGTGGCTTGCCGGAGTACTAATACAGATAGGCTATAATGCTTCATAGCTTTTTAGGTGTAAAGCATCAAATTCACTACACTATTTTTCTAGCCTTGACTATGGATTGAGGGACAAAATGCTCTAAGTAAAGAGCTAGATAGATAAAATATGCTCTTGACAATAGTTAGATGTCTAACTATAATTAAATCATGAAGACGACAAATATTATTTCACAAATTAGCGCAATTAAACATAGTGCCAATGCTTTTATTATGGCAGAATTAGCTGCCCACAATGTTTATGGCTTAGTTCCTTCACATGGTGATATTCTTATGGTGCTTTTTTATCATCAGGATGTGACTATGAATAAATTAGCAGAAGCTGTTCATAGGAGCAAGCCAACGGTAACTGTTTTGGTGAGAAAACTTGAGGAACTGGAGCTTGTTTATAGAGAACGATCCAGTGAGGACGGGAGGAGCATGAAGGTTGCCTTGACTGCTCACGGTAAAAGTTTTAAGAAAATCTTTGATCACGTTTCAGTTAGAGTTAACGAGCAATTGTTACAAGGCTTGAGCGATGAGGACATAACTCAGCTAGAAGCATTACTGTCCAGGGTTCGCACTAATATGTGTTGATAAGGTGTAGATGTCGTTTCATTATCAGGAATTCAAAAGGAGAAAATTATGAATAAGAATGAAGTAGAAGCAAAGGTTAAAG
This sequence comes from uncultured Acidaminococcales bacterium, assembly GCA_964613345.1. Taxonomy (GTDB): domain Bacteria; phylum Bacillota; class Negativicutes; order Acidaminococcales; family Acidaminococcaceae; genus CAZTGQ01. The sequence goes on from CAZTGQ010000107.1 coordinate 4,950, forward strand.
AATTAATGGCAGCACCTCAGTGCTGCGCAGAATTAAAAGCGGCTTGCGAAAAATATTTGAGCACGGTTAATGGTGACCAACATACGCAGGCTGTGAAGAATTTAGTTGCGGAATTAGAAGCAGATGTACAAACTATTGATGCAGTATTAGCTTTGTTTTCTTCTGAAATGGGGGCAAAAATATTTGGTGCTGATACAGCAAAGATGCTTACAGAAAAAGCTCAAAAGGTTAAAGCTGAGGGAGGTAAGTATTGCTTCTGCAGTGCTTGCACTATTGGCAGGGAGCTTTTAGAGCATAAAGAACAATTATAATAAAAAGGGGTGTAGCGAGAGCTACGCTCCTTTTTTATTATAGCCAGTACGAGTATCCTCATTGTCTTATTTTGGGGATTATCTTCATAGTTTTTAGATTTGTTCGGTTCTTGGAGGACACTATTGCAATACGTAATATTACGTGCTAAAATAAAAAGGGCGGTGAGTGTTTTGTGAAAACAGATGAATTACTTAGATTATTGAAACGAAATGGGGTAATTAAAGTCCGCGAGGGTGGAAATCACAGTATATATTACAGCAGAATAACAAATAAATTTTTTGCAGTGGGGCGACATGCAAAAGAAGTCCCAACGGGAACTGTTCATAAGATACTGAGAGATGCAGGAATCGCCTATCCTAGGTAGAAGGGAGTTTGGCTTATTATGAGATATGATTTTCCAGCAAGTTTAACTAAAGATAAAAGTGGTGGTTTCCTAGTGAGTTTCTCCGATTTAGAGGGATGTTACACGGATGGGAAAACCTTGTCTGAAGCCTTGGATAATGCTAAGGACGTTTTGAATTTAATGCTCTGGGATATGGAGGAGAGAGGAGCTAATATTCCTCAGGCTTCTCAACCTGATACTATCAGGCTTAAGAAAAATAGCTTTGTCACCTTTATTAGTGCTGATACCTTGGAGTATAGAAAAAAATACGATAAAAAAGCGGTGAAAAAGACTCTCTCCATTCCTAGATGGTTAGACACTTTGGCAACGGAGCAGAATGTTAATTTTTCCCATGTCTTACAAAATGCCTTGATGAAAGAATT
>CAZTGQ010000108.1:0-6014 GCA_964613345.1 uncultured Acidaminococcales bacterium
AACTCCACGACCAGGCCATAGGCAAATTTATTCTTGCCCCTGGCACTTGCCTTGACATAAGCCACGGTCTTGCCTTCGCTCATTTCCACATGTATGCTGTCCCGCAGTTTGCCGCTATCTACAGGCACTCTGGTCTTAGCTTCTGTGGCAATAAGCTCTGCCCCTTCTTCCAAGGCCGTGCTGACCTTAGCCAGCATCTCAGGCTTCAGTTTATCCAAGAGTTCCCACACGGTTCTATACTTAGCCATTAGACTGGATCACCTCCCGGCAGGACATCTGGAGAAAACGTCTCGTATCTAAAATAATAGGAGGCGCGACCTGCTCAAAAATCCTGCCATGTACAGTATCCACGATAAGGTCAGTTTGCAAAATGTCGTTCCTGTAACGAATGGTTATCTCAGTTATTACTGAGTGAACCAGTTCGTCAGAAGAATTGACTGCGTTACTGCCTTTATCATAGATGTTAGCCCAAACGTTACATCTGTCAGAATATGGGTTCTTTAGGATATGACCTTCACTATCTTTCGCATTTACTTCTTTCCGGATAGTAACCCTGTCCCGGAAATCTCCAGGCTGGAATTCTTTCATGGCTACCACCCCACTTTCCTATACGGTCTTAAGAGTGTTATCACCGCTTTCGGCACATCTTCACCATTTCGTTCCTCATAGAAATGCTCCGTCACAAGGATAATGGCGAGCCTTATGGAAGGCTCCATTGTTTCCGCTGTGACTTCCCACTTTAAAACATTATTCACGTACTGCTGAGCCAAGAGGATAAGAGAGGAGATGAGGGTATCCTCCCCATCCCCGTCGACTCTTATGTACTCCTTGGCTTCAGCTACTGTCACCAATAGCTCTGCCATTTACTACCTCCTAGGCTGTCTTCATCTGTAGAATCTTGAATGCCTCCGGCAAAACTAGCTTGCCATCGACACGCTGCGTAGACATAAAACCTACTTGTCCATTCACAGCAAAGAGTTCGTTCAGTCTGTGGAAGCTTCGGCCTTGACGGTCGGCAACCCAATAGTAGCTTAAATCACCAAACCCAATTCCCTTAATGCCTGCCGCTAAAGCAGGAATATAAGAAGAAGTGTAAATAGGACGATTCAAGATAGTATCAGGTGTTTCTGCAGTCAAAGAAGGCTGCCACAGATACTGGCCATTACCATCCTTCAACTTTCTAAAAGCCTTTACCGTAGCTTCATTCATAACGAACACAGCTTTCTTTCTATAAGGGCTTCTTAAGGAATAGTAAAGGTCCATAGCTTCGTCAAAGGTGATAGCAGTTGCACTGTTAGCAGTGACGCTAACTTCGGCATTGCTTGCCACATCAAATATGCCTGTAGGCTTGCCAGTACCGTCTCCAACGAAGAAGGCTTCCTCTTCTTTGGTTCCGACTCTACGGCCAAACTCTTCCGCAATATAACTTTCTATGTTGAAAGCACTATCATTTAGCAGTTCATCAGAAATCTTAATCATGGTACCGAGCTTAAAGGCCCCAATGGATACCTGCCCAAAGACTTCATTGCTTTCGGGAACGCTAGCACCTTCTTCCAGCCAGGAAGCACTGCCGTGAGAAGCCACTACAGGTATTTTCTTGTCCCCAGAAGCAGTGGTAATTACATTAGCTAATTGACGGAAGATGTTATTCTCCTTCAAAGCTTGAACCAATGTATGCTCAAATTCATCAGGCACCAGATAACCGCCTTCAGTATCCGTGCCAATGGTAAGAGCGTTTAACACTTCATGGCTAGGATTCTTACTGCGCATTACCTTCCAGAAGGCTTTCGCGTATTGCTTAGAAGCAAGGCCGCTAGGAGCATCATCATCAATAGGAGCCTGAGGCTTCTCAACAATAGGCTTACTGGTAGCTAACGCCAGTTCCCTATCCAAATCTTCCTGTCTCTTCAGTCTTGCTACTTCCTTGCCCATGCTTACAACATCTGTTTCCATACGGTCATAAGTTTCTGCGTCCTCGGCGCTTAACATACCATCCTTGCTTTTGGTATCCAAAAAATCCTTTGCTGCCTGCCATGCCTTTGCTCTCTTTTCCATTAAATCTAAAATTTTACTCATGTGTAATTCCTCCCTAAAATGTTTTTTATTATTTATATGTAAAAAGCCTTACTTTTATAAGACTTGAGATTAATGCTCTAAGAGCTTTAACCTTTTTTCAAATAAAGAAACCGGCAACCCTTTAGGTTCCGGCTTTGCATCCTTACTTCTTATTTTGTTGCACAGAGCTATTTCTGCAGTCTTTGTTGCGAACATATATGCATCTGCACTGCCTGCATCCTTGTCACTGTTTTCGTACATAATCCCATCCGCAAAGCCTAACTCTACGGCTTTATTGGCATTGAGCCATGTTTCATTGTCCATGAGCTTGGAAATCTTATCTCTAGCCAGATTAGACTTAAGCTCATAGGCGTTGATGATAGACTCCTTTATTTCGTCCAGCATCTGAATAACGGTCTTAAATTCTTTAGCCTCACCAACCGCCATGGTAAAGGGATTGTGAATCATCATGACAGCCGTAGGGCTCATGAGGACCTTGCCACCTGCCATAGCAATGACAGAGGCCGCACTTGCAGCAATACCGTCAATCTTTACTGTGACCTTCCCTTTATATTCCATTAGCATGGTATAAATCTGAGAAGCTGCTATGCAGTCCCCGCCGGGAGAACAAATCCAGACTGTAATGTCACCTTCACCTGCCATAAGCTCGTCCCTGAAGATTTTAGGCGTTACTTCATCTCCGTACCAGCTTTCGTCTGCTATTGTTCCATTAAGCACAAGAACTCTTTCTTCAGTTTCTACATTTTCGCTGTTTAATACCTTGTTACTTTTCCACTGCCAAAATTTCTTCATTTTCTTTTCTCCTTAAATTTTGTTGCCATTAGTTTGCGCCCAATTTCCGGCACTCGCAATGTCAATCATATTTCCGTTACACAAGTATCTGTTACCGCCTAGTTCCTCAGGTATAAGGTCCATGTTCTCAAGTTCCCTAACATCATTGGGAGACATGAAACCGTTCTGAACGCCCGTGGCATAGCCGCTCATCCTGCTCTGGTAATCCCCACGCAATAGTCCATCCACATTGAATTTAGAGAAATATACACCCTTTTCCTGAGACAAAAGAAGCTGCCTGTTTATAGATTGCTCCCATCTGATTACCCATGGGTCTAAGGTATACTTCACAAATTCCAGAGACTGCTGTTCTATATTAGAAAAGCTCGACTTCTCAAGGTCTCCCACCATGTGAGGCGGTACCCTAAAAATTCGAGCTATCTCGTTAATCTGAAACTTTCTTGTCTCTAAGAACTGTGCCTGTTCAGGAGAAATACCTATGGGCGTATATTTCATGCCCTCCTCCAAGACTGCAATTTTGTGAGAATTACCACTTCCTTGGTAAACTGAATTCCAGCTTTCTCTCACCCGCTCCGGATCCTTTACGATACCAGGATGCTCTAGTACTCCACCTGGCGAGGCTCCATTAGCAAAGAACTTAGCCCCGTACTCCTCACAGGCTATGGCCATACCAACCGCATTCTTAGCCATTGCTATGGGAGAATACCCCATAATACCGTCAAAACCAAGGCCCGGAATATGCAGGACATCTTTTGCATCCAAATACACCTGGCCTGTTTCTCCTAGCTTTGAATCCTCCTGAGTCCTTGTGTAGACATAATAGATTCTCCCGTTCTGGTCTCTGTCTACACGCATCTTATTTGGCATCAAGGGATACAGTCCAAGAACCTGCCCCTTGCCGTTTCTTACAATTTGCGCATAGGCATTTCCCCACAAAAGCAGATGCCCCATTAGTGTTTCCCTGAAAGCAAAAGCTGTCATCTCAGGATTAGGTTCATCGTGAAGCAGGAAATATAGCGGATGGTCCAATGCCTTTTCCTTTCCGCCACTGTCATTGTACCTATACAGATGAAAAGGCAGTCCTGCCACGGCTTCTGCCAAAATCCTGACGCAGGAATACACCGCCGTCATCTGCATAGAAGAACGCTCTGTTACCATTTTCCCGCTTGAGGAACTTCCCCAGAAGAAGTAATGACTTAAGCTATTCGTGGGTTTGTCTCTTGATTTAAATATCTTGCTTATTAAGTTGAAAATCTCGACCACCTCCTTAAATTTGAGCATAAGAAAAGGACGTCCTGTTTAGAACGTCCTGCTTTCAAAAAATTATTTATTTATAAACTTACTCTTTATTAATTCAGCGACTTTAAATGGATTATGTTCTACGCCTTTACCAGCATCTAAGTCAGCAATTCCTTTGCGTAAGCGTTCCATATTCTTCTCAGAATAAAATGAATCATCCCCATTTTGTTTTTTTGATACTCTCTCATGTTCCTCGAGTTCTTCCGCATCAAGTAGTTCATTAGCCATTTCCGCAGCGCATTTTTTTATGCCCATTTCTACCGCCCCCCAATAAGGTCAGTATAGCACTTGAAATCGTGTTAAGGCAAGCTATTCCAATACTAAAAGTCCTCTCCCATCATACACAGAACTACCTCCGCCATCATTCCTTAATGCCCTGTCCAAGGCCATAATAGTTGCCACGGCACCGTCTATCTTCTCCGTAGACTTTTCCTTGTCAGCCTTGATGTTGCCGGCAGGATCCGTCCGGATGAAGATGTTATCCATCATCCAGCGAAGGACAGGATGACCTCCATGAGCAAGTTTCTGCTCTAGCGTCAGCTTCATAAGCTCTTTAGTTGGTGGAGACATATCCTTATAGCCCTGGCCAAAAGGCACAACAGTGAAACCCATGCCCTCAAGGTTCTGTGTCATCTGCACAGCGCCCCAACGGTCAAAGGCTATTTCTTTTATGTTGTACTTCTCACCCATCTTTTCTATGAACTGCTCAATATAGCCATAATGCACCACGTTCCCTTCTGTAGTCTGAATGAAACCTTGCTTCTGCCAGATGTCATAAGGCACATGGTCACGTCTTACCCGAAGGTCTAGCGTTTCCTCCGGCACCCAGAAATATGGCAGTATTATATATTTATCGGCTTCGTACTCTGGTGGAAAAACAAGAACGAAAGCCGGTATATCTGTAGTCGAAGATAGGTCCAGACCGCCAAAGCAAACCCTGCCGTCCAAGTCTTTAGCATTGACAGGAAAAGCACAAGCATCCCATTTCGCCATTGGCATCCAACGGACGGATTGCTTTACCCATTGGTCGAGCCGAAGCTGTCTGAAAGAGTTCTCTTCACCCGGATTTTCTTTTGCTGACTCGCAGGCTGCCACGACCTTATCCATCCCTATGGTAATGCCAAGAGAAGGATTCGCCTTCTTCCACACTTCAGGACTGGTCCAGTCATCTGTTTCATCAGCACCGTAAATAACCGGGTAGAAAGTCTTATCATGCTTGCGGCCTTGCAGGATATCTTTGGCCTTCTGATGCGTTTCATAACAAATGGAATTGGTATCCGTCCCTGCTGTGGTAATAAGAAAGTACAAAGGCTGCATACGAGCATCACCCGATCCTTTAGTCATAACATCAAAGAGCTTTCTGTTTGGCTGTGTATGCAGCTCATCAAAGATAACACCATGAATATTAAAACCGTGCTTGGAGTATGCCTCCGCAGACAGCACTTGATAGAAGCTTTTAGTGGGCAAATAAATAAGCCTCTTTTGAGAGGCCAGAATCTTAACTCTTTTATTTAAGGCAGGACACATTCTTACCATATCAGCAGCCACATCAAATACAATTGTAGCCTGGCCACGGTCAGCAGCACAGCCGTAAACCTCAGCCCTCTGCTCTCCGTCTCCGCAGCACAAGAGAAGTGCCACGGCTGCGGCCAGCTCACTTTTACCGTTCTTTTTTCCTATCTCAATATACGCCGTGTTAAACTGCCTATACCCGTTTGGCTTAATCGTGCCAAATAGGTCGCGTATAATCTTTTCCTGCCAGTCAATAAGCTCGAAAGGTTTCCCCGCCCAGGTTCCTTTGGTATGGTGCAAACACTCTATGAAGCCAACTGCATAATCTGCACCGG
>CAZTGQ010000109.1:0-5986 GCA_964613345.1 uncultured Acidaminococcales bacterium
ATGCTGCCCCTATTTGACATTTGATTATTTACCTTGTCTACTTAAGGGGTATCATTTCCCCCTTTCGGGAAAATGCTACCTGTCTTTTAAATTTAGATTAAAATCACTTACACCTTTAATAGTTTACTTGTTATCTTCTAAGATTTTACTGAATTCTGCTTCCGTAAGAATGTTAATGCCTAATTCCTGAGCCTTAGTAAATTTACTGCCGGGCTCAGCACCTGCCACCACATAGTCAGTTTTCTTACTTACAGAGCTAGTTATTTTAGCGCCCACATCCTGAGCCATGGTTTGAGCAGTAGCTCGGTCCAAGGTAGGCAGCGTTCCGGTAAAGACCATCGTTTTACCATAAAAGGGATGCTCTGTATTTTGAGCCACTCCACCTGTCATAGTCATATTAAGACCCAATTCTTTTAATCGTTCTATAAGGTCTAGATTGGCCGGAGAGGCAAAATAGGTTACCACACTTTCAGCAATTACAGGTCCTATATCGGTAAGCGCACTGAGTTCTTCTTGTTTAGCCGCTAAAAGAGCATCCATGGTAGTAAATTTAACTGCCAGGACCCTTGCTCCCTTAGCTCCCACATGACGAATACCCAGGGCAAAGAGTAATTTATCCAGACTTCTATTTTTGCTGTCAGAGATAGCCGCCAAGAGATTGTCTGCTGATTTTTCGCCCATCCTCTCCAAGGTCAAAAGCTGCTCCTTCGTTAAAAGATAAAGCTCACTGGGATCCTTAGCTAAGCCTGCATCCATCAGCTGATTAAGTACAGCCGGCCCACAGCCATCAATATCCATAGCATCTCTGGAGGTAAAGTGAATGAGTCCCTCTCTACCTAAAGCCGGGCAATGAGGATTAGTGCAGCGAATAGCCGCCTCACCGCTCTTACGCTCCACCTTCCAACCACATTCTGGGCATACAGTGGGCATAGCATAAGGGACTTCTTTTCCCCTGCGCTTTTCTACTACTACTTTCAAAACCTCAGGGATAATTTCTCCTGCCTTATTGATAATTACTCTGTCACCCAGACGAATATCCTTCTCTTGAATAAAATCCTCATTATGCAAGGTAGCCCTGCTAATAGTGCTACCTGATAGCTTTACAGGTGTAAGTACTGCCGTAGGAGTGAGCACTCCCGTTCTGCCTACCTGAATAACAATATCCTCCAGAGTGGTTTCCGCTTGCTCCGGAGGGAATTTGAAAGCAATGGCCCAACGTGGATCCTTGCCTGTAGCGCCTAAAATATTTTGTTGCCATACAGCATTCACCTTCACTACTACACCATCTGTATCATAGGCTAAAATCGCTCTGCGACCGCCATGCTCTGCAATTAGCTTATTGACCTCCGCCATGGTTTTCACCTTAGTACGTCCTTCAGTGGTGGTAAAGCCAAATTGCTGTAGCATATCCATGGAAGCATTATGATTATCTAAGGCTCCCATTCCTAGCCCATAGGCAAAAAAGGCAAGAGATCGCTTAGCTGTGACTCTGGAATCCAGCTGGCGTAAGGAACCTGCTGCTGCATTACGTGGATTGGCAAACTCCTGCTCTCCATTTTCCTGACGTTCTTCATTTAGCTTTAAAAAAGCATGCCTGGGCATATAAACCTCTCCCCGAACATCTAAGAGCTCCGGTATTTCCATCCCAGGAAGAGCTTTTAGCTCCTTGGGAACATTGGTAATAGTGGCCACATTGGCTGTAACATTTTCTCCCACATTACCATCACCTCTGGTAGCAGCGCGAACGAACTTACCATTTTCATAAATAATGCTACAGGCTAGGCCATCTATCTTAGGTTCCACCACATATTCTATTTCCGCCTCAGAAGGAAGACCTGTGCGTACTCTTTCGCCAAAGGCTTCCATTTCTTCCGAAGAAAAGGCATTACCTAAGCTTAGCAGAGGAGTCAAATGCTTTACCTGAGTAAAGCCGGGTTTACTATGACCACCCACTCTTTGGGTGGGTGAATCAGGCGTAATAAGACTGGGATAAACCTCTTCCCAATGTCTTAATTCTTTAACCATGCTATCATATTCAGCATCAGTAATAGCCGGCATATCCTGCACATAGTAAAGAATCTCATTTTTTCGCAATTCTGCTTTCAGGGCATTTATGCGTGCCAGTGCCTCGCGTTCAGTTAAATTATCCATCACCCATAACCTCTTTTACAATTTTTCTAAAATACGCAGCTTCGTCAAGAGTGTTTTTACTCCCTGCCCCGGGAAGGCTACCTTTACGCTTTGCCCTTCATCCTCCGGTTGTACCCCTACAATTGTTCCCTGTCCCCATTTATTATGCTTAACCCTATCACCTAGATTAAAATTATCTAACGGGGTGCTAGCCTGAGGCGTAAAGCTTTCCTGCTTACTAGTGCCCCAACCTCCACGACCACCAAAGGAACTACTGCCTCGCAAGGAGTGGGAGCTGCTGGTGCCAGAGCCTCTGGTCTCAGTAATAGACCGAAGTCCTGATCTTTCACCTGCTTTATAACCAAAACCGGCATTTTTCTGAGTCTTAATTTTGCTGATTAAATTTCTGGGAATTTCCGCTAAGAAACGGGATGGCTGATACATGACAATGCTGCCATACATCATCCTACTTTTGCAGGAGCTGAGGAACAAACGACTCTTGGCTCTGGTAATACCCACATAACACAAACGGCGCTCCTCCTCCACAGCATCATCCTCGGAGCCGGCCCTTTGACTGGGGAACAGTCCTTCCTCCATGCCCACTAAAAAGACGAGCGGAAATTCCAGACCCTTAGAGGAATGAAGTGTCATCAAGGTAACTGCGCTATCACTAAGCTTAGCATCATCAATATCCGCCACTAAGGATACTTGCACCAAAAAAGCTCCCAAGGAGGTATCCTCATTTTCTTTGTCATTAATGAAGTCCTGAGCGGTACGCATAAGCTCTTGCAGGTTACTCCGCCTGTTGTCCAGTTGAATGCTATCCTCGTCACTAAACTCAGCCATATAGTCTGTTTCTGCAATAATGGTGTTAATTAATTCCGGCAGAGGAATATTATCCACCTTAGCCAAAAGCTTTTCTATTAATTCAACAAATCCCTGCACCTTAGCTGCAGCTCTACCCACTGTGCCGTAGCTATCCGGCAAATTCTTGATTTCTAATAAAGAACAGCCCTCTTCCGTCAAAATAGTAAGAAGCTTTTCCACAGAAGTAGCGCCAATACCTCTTTTAGGCACATTAATAACTCTAGCCATAGCCTGTAAATCCCTGGCATTATGTAAAAAGCGCAGATAAGCAAGAATATCCTTGATTTCCTTACGGTCATAGAATTTTAAGCTACCCACCATTACGTAGGGCATACCATATCTGCCCAAAACCTCTTCTATAACACGGGACTGAGCATTGGTCCTGTAAAGTACCGCCATGTCTCCCAGACTTTTACCCTCTCTCTGGAGTCCCCTCATGGTTTCCACTACATAGGAGGCTTCCTCCCTGTCATCCTGAGCTTCATAATAGGTAATAGGCAAGCCATTACCATTATCCGTCCACAGATTTTTGGGCTTACGCTCCATATTATTGGCAATAACGGCATTAGCTGCATCTAAAATCACCTGTGTGGAGCGATAATTTTGTTCTAGCTTAATGACCTTAGCCTCAGGATAGTCACTCTCAAAATCCAAAATATTGCTAATGTCCGCTCCCCGCCAGCCATAAATGCTCTGGTCAATATCTCCCACCACGCAGAGATTGTGATGCTTTTCGCACAACAGCTTCGTGAGCAGATACTGCACATGATTAGTATCCTGATATTCATCTACCAACACGTACTGAAACTTTTCCTGATATTTTTCTCGCACCTCTTGATTATCTTTAAGTAGCTTCACCACCAGAAGCAATAGATCGTCAAAATCAACAGCATTACTATTTAGGAGAGTCTTTTCATACTCACCATAAACCTCAGCAACTTTTTTCTCATGGAAATCTTCTGCTGCGGCAGCAAAGCCATGTGCTCCCTGCATATTGTTTTTCGCTTGAGAAATAGTATTTAAAATAGAACCCACAGGATAATACTTCTCATCCATGCCTAATTTTTTTAAAGCCTGTTTAACTACATTCTTGCAATCAGCAGCATCATAAATAGAGAAATTGCTGGTATAGGGTGGCAGATTTTTTATTTCTCGCCTTAAAATTTGGTTACAAAAACCATGAAAGGTGTAGAGCCATACATTTTTAGCCCCTTCTCCCACTAGCTTGTCCACTCTCTGGCGCATCTCCTTGGCCGCCTTATTAGTAAAGGTAATAGCCAAAATAGAAGATGGTCTTACTCCCTGCTCCAATAAATAGGCAATTCTTGCGGTCAAGGCTTTAGTTTTACCACTGCCTGCACCTGCCAAAATTAAAAGAGGCCCGGTCAGTTGGGTAACTGCCTCAGCCTGTTGTTTGTTTAGTGTTGCTAAAATTTCACTCATAATATCCTCGTTTCCTTCGTCTACTTTTACCCTCTAATTTTAGCAGATTAAGAGATTTTTTGCTATAATGTTTACATTAAGAATTATGGAGGTTATTATGCCCAATACACCCTATGTCCCTGCGAGCTATTTAGCCAAGCTATGGCGCGCTTTGATAGAATTTAAAATGCTCGAAAAAGGAGATAAGCTTCTAATCGGTCTGTCCGGTGGCAAGGACAGCATGTTTTTAACCGCAGCCTTAGCAGAAATACAAAAGCATAGTCCCCTTCCCTTTGAGCTAGCCTGCTATACAGTGGATACCATGTTCAGCGACAGCTTTCCGGAAAAAGAATTGTCCAGCTTTTGCCGTCAATTTAATTTAACACACTTCCACGACCAAGTTAATGTGCCTGAGCTCTGGCAGGACAGAGGTAATACTCCCTGCTTTTCCTGCGCTTATTTTAGGCGCGCAGCCACCAACAGACGTGCCAGAGAATTAGGCTTTAACAAAGTTGTTTTAGCCCATCATCATGACGATGCGGTGGAAACCTTTCTCTTAAATCTCTTTAACTCCGGTCAGCTGAAAACCTTTTTACCCGTCACTTATTTAAGCAAAAGTCAGCTTACAGTCCTTCGCCCTCTCATCTATTACCGTGAAGATGAGGTCCGGACCTACGGTAAGGAAATTGGTCTTGTACCACTGAAAAATCCTTGTCCCTACGACGGCCATACCCAAAGGCAAGCCTTGAAAGAACTCATTGTCACCCTCAGCCAAAACAATCCGGAGCTCTATGCTCATTTAGCTACCGCCATGAGGCATAACCCAGATAGTGAGCTTTGGCCTAAAAAAATCAGTCAAAAGGAATGGCTCCCCCTGTTTAGAGACTTTTGGCAAAAAAAGCAGTAATGCACTATGCTTACTTTCTTGACTTTCCCCTTGTTTAATTTCTCTAAATATTAGATAATAAACCTGTATTTTATTTAAAGAATATAGGGGGAGTAATAAATGGAAGAAAATCAAGGTATGGTGGAAAAATTTTTCCACCTGAAGAAAAACAATACCACAGTTAAAACAGAATTTATCGCCGGTTTGACTACCTGTATGACCATGGCTTATATCTTAGCAGTTAATCCCAGCATTTTAAGTGCTGCCGGTATGGATAAGGGCGCAGTACTCACAGCTACAGCTCTAGCCTCCATGCTAGGAACCTTGGCTATGGCCTTTATGGCAAATTATCCCTTCGCTTTGGCTCCCGGTATGGGTCTAAATGCTTATTTTGCCTACACAGTAGTTTTGCAAATGGGTTACTCTTGGCAAATGGCCTTAGGAGCAGTTTTTGTGGAAGGCGTAATCTTCATCGTGCTTTCTCTTACCTCTGTGCGGGAAGCTATATTTAATGCTATTCCCCTTTCCTTAAAAAGAGCTGTTACTGTAGGTATTGGTCTCTTTATCGCTTTTATCGGGCTTTTAAATGCTAAAATTATTGTAGCTAATCCTGCGACCAAGGTTTCCTTATTTTCTTTTAAAGCTTCCCTATCAAGTGGCAACTTTAACAGTGAGTGCATT
>CAZTGQ010000110.1:0-5986 GCA_964613345.1 uncultured Acidaminococcales bacterium
AAAAGCCTTCCCCTTTTAGGGGAAGGGGGACCGCGTTAGCGGTGGATGAGGTAAAGCCACTCCCCCATAACTTCTCCAGAAGAAGGCTTAAAATGAGAAGGCTTAAGGGCTTTGCGTTTTACTCCAGCTCCAGCAAGAAGATAGTGGCGATGAGTAAATCTGCTGAGCCGCCTGGGCTCATATTTTTAGCTATAAAATCTTCATTGAGCTTCCACACTGCTTCTAACCCTTCCGGAGAAAGAGCTCCTCCTAAAGACAATAGACGCTGAGCCTGACTTTGAGCATAAGACAGCATATCAGGACTAGTACGAATCAAGATATTAGTATCCTCCACCTGAGCCATGAGAGCTAGGAGAGTTTGAATATGAGCGGAATTTTCCTCCTGACCCTTGGACCTAAGCTCCCTCAAAAGTGGTAAGGATATTTCCCGCAAGGGCTTAAAGCCTTCTGCTACCACACCACGAATACCTTTGTAGCCATATTTAACGTAAAGCTTTTCCCCATGGGTGTGAGGATGATATTTATCTATGTGAGCAAAGTCCTGTGCCAAAATATCTTGAGTGGACTCTCCACATAAGCGCAAAATTTCCTCCGGCGCAATTCTTCCTTCTCTGGCAAAAAGCCACCCGGTATAGGCCATAATAATCCCCAGGGAGAAAATAATTCCCTTATGGGTATTTACATTGTTAGTAGCTTTAAACATGGCTTTCTCTGCAGCAGCACCAATAGGCCTAATGGCACCAAAAAGTGCTTCTCCTGCACCTTGCCAATGATACCCCTTCTCCCCCATAGCCGCCAAAAAGGGAACTATAGCCTCCGTGCTTTTTTCAAAGGTGGTCACATCCATATCCTTATGAGCACCTTGGTTATCCTTATCCACTAAGCCAGGCTTAGGTGTGGCATAAACCTCTGATAAAAGAGCCTTTCTAGCTGCGTCAGTCAGTTTATGTAAAAAATGCTCCTCCAGCACCTTGTTAATATGCTTGGTAAGCTGCTCCACAGTATGCTTCCTGCTGCGAGCACAGGCCTGAGCTGATTCCTGGCACAGGAGACATAATCTTCCAGGCAAATTAATCTCCTCCCGAGAAATTTTACGTCCGCTCTGCTCTAACACATCAATATCAAACAAGCGTCCTAAGGCATCTTGATTTTCCCTTTGACAGGTTAAGCACTTTATTTCTTTGCTATCTCCCTCTACTAAAAAAAAGGCTTCCAATCCTGTTTTAGCATTGATTATTTCTCGGTGCAAAACATTTATTTTCTTGTCCTCCAGAAGCTTAGTGAGTGCTTTAACCCCATCCCTAAAAGCCACCTCCACTAAGGGAGTTACCTTCACCGGTCCCGGAATATTCATGGTAAAACAAATTAAGGTTCCTTGGTAGCTATTTAACAGCTTGTTTTGGAGAGCCACTCTTTTGTCCCTGGCAGCTAGCATTTCCTCCACATTTACTTCTTCAATCACCGTCATTCTCCCATCTTTTTTCGTTATTTTTTTCTGCCTTAAGAATAAAATCCATAAAGACTTGAGCATATTTGCGTAAATAAAAGTCCTTACGATAAGCTATATAGCAATATCTCTTTTTATCCACGCCCTTAATGGGATAAATATTGCAGCGATTTTTGTTACGAAAATCTTGATCCAAATACACATCCGGACAAATAAAAACGGAGGGCGTATCCAGCACCATTTTTTTCCCTACCTCTATACTGGAGGTTTCTAAAATTGTACGGGGAAACATATCATTGCTAGTAAAGAGCCCATCCTGCACGCGTCTTACATTATGCCCCTCGGTAATGGCTATAAAGTTTTCATCCTTAGCCGCCGTTATAGAAATAGATTTCCCATCAGCATATTCCTGTGCTAGTTGAGTAGCTTTATTTACTACCAGTACAACTCTTTCTGTTTCTATAAGCTTATAGTTCAATTCCTCCTGCACAGGCGCAGTGGTAAGCACCGCTACGTCCACTTCACCATCTAAAAGGGCCTCCTCAGTAATATTAGATCCTGCTTCCTTAATTTCTAGGCGAACATGTGGATAAGCATGAAAGAAAGGTCCTACCACCTTAGGTAATATTTCCATTGCCCTTTGAATGGGAATACCTAAATGCAGTACACCACGCTCCTCCTGCTTTAAATCCGCCACCTCATGACGTAAATTAGTATTAATGGTAATAATTCTCTTAGCCGCTTCAATATATTTTTTTCCGGCCTCTGTTAAAGTCACCGGCGTGGTATTCCTGAGAAAAATTGGCGCACCCACAAAGGATTCCACGGCCTTGACAGTCTGACTCAAGGCAGGTTGAGAAACATGCAGAGTTTTGGCTGCATTGGTAATACTACCGCCCCTAAGTATTTCCATAATATATTGAGCATGTTTAATGTTCATTTTCTTCCCCTTTTAACAGTTATTTTCAAATTTTTTTCTGTCCTTACTTAATTTAGAAAATTGATAATTCCATAAATTATGCGTATCAAATTTATAATAAGTTTTTTCTTATAGAGATTATACCATTATTTATATTAGTTTTCCACATTTTCCTATGCTAGTATGATAGTGCGGATATAGAACAAACGTATATACTTACCCAATTGAAGGAGTGATAGTAATGGAATTGAAAAAACCTGCTATGGCTGGTACGGTTGAGTCCTCTGATGCTCAAATTACTGTAGAGCCTTATGCGGCAGGTATTGAGCTTAACATTGAAAGCAGTGTTATTCATCAATACGGCGAGCAAATCAAAGCAGTAGTTTTGGAAACCCTAGAAAGACTAGCTGTAAAAAATGCTAAAGTAACTGTTGTGGACAAAGGTGCCCTAGACTGCACCTTAAAAGCAAGAGTTGAAGGTGCAGTTTTTCGTTCTGTAAATGATAATCCTGACGCACCTAATCCTTGGGGAGGTGCTATCAGATGACCTATGTTAATCCTAATCTCAAACGTTTAAGACGTTCCATGATGTTCTTAAATGCACAAAAGCCCAGCTTAATTAAGGATCCTTACATTTATAAGCCTGATTCCATTATGCTGGATCTAGAGGATGCTGTAGCAGAAAACCAGAAGGATGCAGCTCGCTACTCTCTCTTCCATGCTTTAAAGGAAGTAGATTACCATGGCTGCGAGAGAGTTGTCCGCATTAATGGTTTAGAAACTCCCCACTGGCAGGAAGACGTGAGAGTATCAGTAGCCGGCGGTGCCGACACCATTCGTATTTCTAAGACTGAATCAGCTCAAGACGTCCTCACTGTAGAAAAGGCTGTTATTGCCGCTGAAAAGGAATTTAATCGTCCCCTTGGCAGCACTCTCCTTATGGCTGCTATTGAATCCACTAAGGGTATTTTAAATGTATTGGAAATTTGCCAATCCTCTGAGAGATTATTTGGTGTAGCTCTCTCCGGCGGCGACTATACCAAGGATTTACAAACTGTTATTTCTGCCTCCGGTGTGGAGCTCATGGGAGCACGTCAGCAAATGGTTATCGCTGCTCGAGCTACAGGTAAAATGTGTTTTGATACAGTTTATACTGATTTAGACGATATGGAAGGCTTCCGCAAGGGCGTAGAAATGATCAAGCAAATGGGTTTTGATGGTAAATCCATCGTTAACCCTCGTCAGATTGCCATTACCCATGAAATCTTTACTCCTTCCGAGAAAGAAATTCGTTGGGCAGAGCAGGTAGTACGAGAAATCGATACGAAAAAGGCTCAGGGCATTGGTGTCTTCACCGTTAACGGCAAAATGCTGGATATTGCCTTCTACGATGGAGCCAAGAGAACTCTATCCCTGGCTAAAGCTGCCGGCGTGTATAAGGGGGATTTATAAAATGATTAATAAAGTTGGTAGAGATATTCCTCAAGCAGTTCTTGATGCTACACATAAAGAGGTTTTCCAAGGCTCCTTTGCCAAGCAAGGAGTTACCTATACCAGAGCTGCAAACAAGTCTACAGTTAATGTTGACCCTACTCATAGTAAATTAGTTAATTCTATTGATGACGTTTTAAAGAAATGCGGTCTTAAGGATGGCATGACCCTTTCCTTCCACCATCACTTCCGTGAAGGTGATTTAGTAGTAAATATGGTTATGAAAGCAGTTCACGACCTAGGAGTGAAGGATATTACCATCTGTGCCAGTTCCTTAGGCAAGGCTAATGATGCTATTGTTCCCTACATCGAGGATGGTACTATTACCGGTATTGAATCCTCCGGTGTTAGAGGTAAAATCGGCGAAGCTATTTCTGCCGGCAAGCTAAAGAACATCGCTATTATGCGTTCCCATGGTGGTAGAGTAAGAGCCATTGAATCCGGCGAATCCCATATCGATATTGCCTTCATTGGTGCTCCTACCTGTGACGATTTCGGCAACTGCCGCGCCATAGGCGGCAAAAGCGATTGCGGCGTATTATCCTATTCTATGGTAGATGCCCAATACGCTGACAAGGTTGTTGCTGTCACCGATACTCTGGTACCCTTCCCCAACATTCCTGCTTCCATTTCCATGGTCAACGTAGATTATGTTTGCGTAGTTGATGCTATCGGCGATCCCAATAAAATTGCTACCGGCGCTGCTAAGCCTACCACTGACCAAAGAAAGCTTCTCATGGCTGAATACACTACAAAGTTTGTAGTCAACACTCCCTACTTTAAAGATGGTTTTGTTTACCAAACCGGTGTCGGCGGAGCTTCTGTGGCTTCCACTGCTATTCTAGCCAAGTATATGAAGGAACAGGATGTACATATGAGTGTAGGCCTAGGCGGTATTTCCAAAGCTATGTGTGACCTTTTGGACGCTGGACTCATTAATAAGATCGTAGATACTCAGGTCTTCGATTTGGACGGTATTGAAAATATTAAAAACAATCCTAACCACATTGAAATTTCCACCTCTGAATATGCTGATCCCTTCAACAAAGGAACCTACGTAAACAAACTGGACTTTGTTATTCTAGCTTCCTTAGAAATTGATACCCACTTCAACTGTAATGTAGTAGTTGGTTCTGATGGCGTTATTACCGGTGCTCAGGGTGGTCATCCCGATACTGCAGCAGGGGCAAAATGCACCATCGTTATTGCACCGTTGCTACAGGGTAGAATTCCCGCTATCTGCAGTAATGTGACTACCGTAACCACTCCCGGCGAGACAGTTGATGTAGTAGTAACTGACTACGGTATTGCCATTAATCCTCTCCGCCAAGATTTAATCGAAGCTATGCGTGATGTGGACTTACCCTTCTACACTATTGAAGAGCTCAGAGACATGGCCTATGCTATGGTTGGTGAGCCTCAACCTGTACAGTTCGCTGACAAGGTAGTTGGTATCATCGAAGCACGTGACGGCACCATTATGGATGTGGTACGACAAGTAAAGGATTTTGAATTCAAAAAGTAATATCATCTCGGTTGTACAGCTGCCTATCTAAAGGTAGGCAGCTCAAAATAAAACTAAGACGAGGAGGTCTTAAGAATGTTTCTAGGTGTAGTTGGCTTCTTAATGATTTGTATTATTGTGTGGGCTTTGATTCAATCCAAAACTAATCCTGTACCTATCTTTGTTATTGTTCCTATTATTGCTGCTCTTATTTGCGGTTTTACCCCGGTACAGATTTTCGGTTTCATCAAAGCTGGTGTGTCCAAGACCTGGTCCACCGCAGTGCTTTTCATCTTCTCCATTGTATATTTCTCTATGATGGGTGATGTTGGTCTGTTTGACCCCATGGTTAACTGGTTAGTAAAAAAAGCAGGTAGCAACATCATGATGGTTACTATTGCTACTGCTTGTATCGCTGTTATTGCCCACTTAGATGGTGCTCTAGCTTCTACTCTTTTAATCACTATTCCTGCTATGCTTCCTATTTATAAAAAGCTACATATTCGTCCTGTAGTACTATGCTGCATTATCGGTGCTGCCATGAGTATTATGAACCTAGTTCCCTGGGGCGGTCCTGTTGCTCGTACCGGTGTTGTTTTAAACGCTGATGTTAATGCTCTTTGGA
>CAZTGQ010000111.1:0-5948 GCA_964613345.1 uncultured Acidaminococcales bacterium
AAATTTTCTGAAAATTTGCAATTGCCCCAAAAATACTTTGAAGAATGTTAAATATATGATAAAATATATCACGGACTTCTTAGTCTGAGATAGACGAAAAATGAGGCGGAAATTTATGAAAACACCAAAAAAGATAGGCTCTTGGGAGGCGCAACCACCGGTACCCTATCCTTATAAAACCAGAGAGGGAGGAGCTACGGTCACAGTTTTTGTACCCTATGACTGTAAGAACAACTGCCCCTTCTGCGTAAATAAAGAAGAATATGCCTGTATGGATGGCTTTTCTGCGGAAAAGATTTGTACAAGCATTGAGCTGATGAACAAATTAACTCCCCATTGCGATATTGTCTTTACCGGAGGAGAACCCTTTGCTAATTTAGCAACCCTGCAGCAGATGCTAGACAAGGTAGCTTCTACGCACAAGGTCTATATCAATACCACCCTACCGGTTTCTCCCTTAGTGACGGAGGAAGATATTATTGCTTTTACCCACAAGAACAAAGATAAGATTACCTGTATCAATGTTTCCAGACATATGCAGCACTATGTGCAGGAATCTAATGATGAGCTTCTAGCTAAGATAGCAGTGCCCTTTAGGATTAATTGCGTACTTTATAAGCATTATCCTAAGGATGGCATTATTCCTTATTTAGAGCGGTTTAGAAAATTACCGGGAGCTACTATTCAATTCCGTTTTGACTATACGGAAACCACTCCGGACAATCTTTATGACGAGGAGTCCGATGTGATTTTGCAAGACCTGCATAAGCTAGCTGAGTTTACCGGTTTAGATGGCTGTAGGATGCGCTGCGGCTTCCATTTCTCCTATAAGGGCATGGAGCTCACCTATCACAAGACTCTTCCCTATAGTACTATTATCGAAAAGGATTCCCAGGATGGCACTACCTATGCTATTCTTTATGATATTTTAATTAAGCAGACGGGTGCGATTCATGGTGACTGGGATAGCAGACTTTTAGATTTGGATAAATATCGCAGCGTGAGCTTCGAACCCTATGATTTGAAATGGCTAAAGGGTGCGCCTACGGCGGCAGATAGCAAGGTAGAAATGCCTGTCTATGCTAAGACCGCTTGCTTAGCCTACTAATATGGATAAACAAAATCCTCAGGACCTAAGGTCCTGAGGATTTTTTCATGCTCTCTTATTTGAAGGGAGCCTTTTAATCTTTTCCTAGCTATTAGCTCTTGCTTGCTCCAATCTCTGCCTCATGGTGAGCTTCGTGGTGGAAGCCTTAGCAGAGGAGGGAGCAGTAGTCTTTGCTTTAAAGGGACTAGCTGCTGCCGCTTTTTTATTAGCGGCCAAGGCTGCCTCTTCTCTGCGAAGATTATCAGCATCTATGGCATCATTTGTACCGGGAACTGGCGCTAGAGTAGCATTTTGAATTCTAGGGTCATAGATGGCAGGAGACTCACCGGCATTAGTGACATAGGGAGTGAGAATCATCATGACCTCAGTCTTTCTTTTAGAGGTGCTTCTGTTTTTAAAGAGTTCACCTAAGATAGGTAATTTACTGAGGAGAGGAATGGCTTGAATAGTTTTTTGTTCCTCTTCATTGATAAGTCCACCTATTACTAAGGTTTCACCGTTACGCATTCTCACATTGGTATCAGCGGTTCTGCTGGCAATGCGGTATTGCTTAATTTCAGCAACTAGGGTAGGGGTGCTTACCTCTGTATGTACAGTAGCGGTAATATAATCATCATCACTGACTATAGGCGTGTAGGATAATTTAATACCTGCATCCACATATTCTGTGGTAGAAGAGGTAGTACCGTTAGTAGTCTTTTCTGTAACTACAGGAATGTGGTCACCAATAAAGATGTTAGCCTGCTTACCGGGAATGGTGATAATCCTAGGCGTAGCCAGAATATTAGCCTTACCGTTGGAAAACAGAGCATTTAAGGTAGCTTGGAATCTTGCTGTGTAGCCTTGACCTATATGGAGAATACCACCCATTTTGTCATCAGAGTTAGAGCCGGAGGATTCCTTTTCCGGTAATTCACTCCAGGCCCAGTTAAGGCCTAGGTTCTTCACATCCTCAACATTTAAGGCTACAATCCTAGCCTCTAGGGTTACCTGCTTAGTAGCTACGTCCATGACCTTTAAGGCATCTCTTAGCTTAGCTTCGTCTCCACTTGAGCCAGAGAAAAGTATGGAATTAGTTATAGGGTCAAAGCTTAGACCCTTTTCCACAATGCCCTTAAGGGAATCAGCAACCTCCTTGGCATTAGCATATTGCAGCTTGTAGGTGGTGATATTGCCAAAATATTTATCCACGTTTTCTGCCTTGGATACTACAATAACATCACTGATGGTTTTGTAGGCCAGCCCTTTGGAACGAGTTATTAAGTCTAGAGCTGTATCAAAGGGGACATCGTTTAGGTCAAGGGAAATTGTACCGGTGACAGAATCATCGGTGACAATGCTTTTGCCGGAAAGCGAAGACAGGGCGGAGAGTACGTCCCGTACATTTCCGTCCTGTATAGTTAGCGAAACATTAGCAGCAGCTGTGGCATTAAAGCTTAGAAGCAGACTTAGCGCTAAGCCTAGAGCTAAATTTTTTCTGCCCTTCATTAGCTTCTCCCCCCTAGGTTGGTGCTATTGCCGTTAATAGATACGGATTTACCGCTAATACTACTTACGCTATAACCGTCGCCAATGGATGCTCCGGCGGTGTAGGTGCTGCTCTTGCCCTTATATTCGATAATGGCAAGACTTTGACCGTTGCTACGGACTACACCCTTGACACGGGGACCAGCAGCTACGGGGGCTGCGCCACCGGTTAAATGATTAATTCCACCCTTAGCATTAGCTACCACAGGCATAGGCCTAGCACCGGCCGGTACTAGGAAAGGATTGCGTGCAATAGTTGGCGTAGCAGGGGATTTATCCTCCACTATGCTGGGAGGAATTACTACAGGAGCCTGGGTTAAGGGGTCGGGCCCAACTGCAGTAGCGTTCACAGTTTCAGCAGAAACCTTCTGGAAGAGGCTGTCTACAGCAGCACCTAGGTCATAACGGCAGCCTAGATGAGTACCTGTCAAAAGCAGAAAGGCACTGAAGATAGCAATACCTACCTTATCCGTCTTAGACTTATTATTTCGTGTAATCATAGAATACACCTCTCATTCTTTTAGCATGTTAAAACGTCATAATGTTTGTCACGATACATATATTATAGTATAATTATAAACAAAGGTAAACTTTTTTCTTGGAAAAGACAAAGTTTTCTTTTAGCTGTATAATAAAGAAAAGGGAAGATATCCCTTTTTCTAAGAGAGAAAAGAAGGTGAAGGCTTGAACAGAAAGGTGAGATTAGGAGAGCTTTTGCTCGCCGGGGAAGTAATTACGCCTAAGCAATTAGAGCATGCTTTGAGCCAACAGAAGGTCAACGGAAAACGTTTAGGGGAAACATTAATTGAACTCAAGTATATTACAGAGCAGCAGATGCTTATGACTTTGGAAAAGCAGCTAGGGATTCCCTATGTTTATTTACCAGAGGAGCAGGTGATGGAGGACGCCTTAAAGGCAGTGCCTCTTTTTTTGGCGGAAAGATATAATATCTTACCCATACGCCTAGAGGGTAATAGCATTGTTTTAGCTATGAATGACCCTACTAATTTTTATGCCATAGATGATGTACGCATGGTTAGCGGTTACAATGTGGAGCCGGTTTTAGCTAGAAAGCAGGACATTATTGCTGCTGTGAGCAAAAATTATGGTGTTAAGGGCAGAGTCCAGGGAGAGGTAGAAAAGCTCCAGGAAGAAAATGTGGTAGCCACTATTAGAGATGTGGCTGAGGGCATGGACAATGCTCCTATTATCAACATTGTGAATTCTCTCTTAGATCAAGCCATTGCCGACAAGGCCAGCGATATTCATATTGAGCCTGAGGAAGAAAATTTAAGAGTGCGTTTTAGAGTGGATGGAGTACTCAGGGAAATTATTACCTTCCCTAAAAGCACTCAGGCACCTATAATTTCTCGTATTAAGATTATGTCCTCCATGGATATTGCTGAAAAGCGTCTGCCTCAGGATGGACGTATTATGATTACCAAGAGTAAGAGAGAAATAGATATTCGTGTTTCCACCCTCCCTACGATATTAGGGGAGAAGGTGGTTATGCGTATTTTGGATAAGGAAGCCATGGATTTAAAGCTAGCGGATTTAGGCTTTTCCGCCAAGAATTTAGAGCTTTATGGGAAAATGACGCATAGCTCCTACGGCATGATTTTAGTTACCGGTCCTACCGGTAGCGGTAAATCTACTACCCTGTATTCCACCTTGATGGATATAAACAGTGTGACTAAAAATATTATTACGGTAGAAGACCCTGTGGAGTATCGCCTTCCAGGAGTGAATCAGATTACCATTAATAACAAGGCGGGACTTTCTTTCCCGAAGGTACTGCGTACTATTTTGCGGCAGGACCCTAATATTATCATGGTGGGCGAAATCAGAGATAAGGAAACGGCGGAGATTGCTATTAATGCAGCTCTTACTGGTCACTTAGTATTTTCCACCCTGCATACTAATGATGCAGCAGGCGCCATTACCCGTCTTATCGATATGGGAGTAGAACCCTTTCTCATTGTGTCCGCTCTGCGGGGAGTTATTGCCCAGCGCTTAGTGCGCAGAATTTGTCCTGAATGTAAGCAGGCCTATGTGCCAGGTCCCACAGATGATGAAAGACTGTATTTAGGCTTAAAGCCTGAGGATGACATTACCTTGTACAAGGGAGAGGGCTGTGCGGCTTGTAACTTTACCGGGTATAAGGGACGTATGGCTGTGCATGAGGTTATGCCGGTTTATGCGGAGATGAAGGAGCTCATCATGCAAAATGCCAGCAGTCAAAAGCTCTTTGATATGGCTAGAGTAAAGGGTGCACTCTCCATTAAAGAGGATGGTATAGCTAAAGCCCTGGCAGGCAAAACTACCATCGCTGAATTAATACGAGTATCGTATGGAGGAGAGTAGGAAATGTTGAAAATTGATCAATTGCTGAGAGTAGCTGTAGATAAAAAAGCTTCTGATTTACATCTGATGGTGGGAGTGCCACCCATAGTACGTATTAATGGTAAGCTGGAAAAGCTAGCCATGGAGCCCTTGAGCAATCCTGATACCTTCTCATTGACAGAGGAGCTAATGGATGCTAGGAGAAAGGAAATTTTCCGTACCAATGGCGAGGTGGATTTTTCTCACACCATTGGTAATTTATGTAGCTTTAGAGTAAATGTCTATAAGCAAAGTGGTAGCGTGGCTGCGGTTATTCGTATTATTCCCAGTGTGATACCCACCATTGAGCAGCTCCATTTACCTAAGGTACTGCAAAAATTCGCTCTGCTGCCCAGAGGCTTGGTGCTGGTCACAGGACCAACGGGCAGTGGTAAATCAACCACCCTAGCGGCGATGATAAATTATATTAATCATAACTGCAGCTGTCATATTATTACCCTAGAGGACCCTATTGAGTATCGTCATTCTCATTTAAATAGCATTATTAACCAAAGGGAAATAGAAACGGACACACTTTCCTTCGGTAATGGTTTAAGGGCTGCCTTAAGAGAGGATCCGGATGTTATTTTGGTAGGTGAAATGAGAGATGTGGAAACCATTGCTACTGCTATTACTGCAGCAGAAACAGGGCATTTGGTTTTGGCAACTCTGCATACCTCTGATGCAGCGCAAACCATCAACAGAATTATTGATGTTTTCCCAGAGCATCAGCAGGAGCAAATTCGGACTCAATTAGCAGGCACTCTCCAAGGCATTGTGGCTCAGATTCTTTTGCCCACGAAGAATGAGGCGGGCAGAACCGGTGCCTATGAAATTTTGGTAGCAACGCCAGCTCTTAGGAATTTAATCCGTGAGGGGAAGATTCACCAGATACCCTCTTACATACAGACCGGTGGTCAATTTGGCATGA
>CAZTGQ010000112.1:0-5900 GCA_964613345.1 uncultured Acidaminococcales bacterium
AAAAGAGGCTGCGGCAGCTTTAAGTCTGGCTATGCAAAAGGCTTTGGAAGCTAATCAGGCCAAAACAGATTTCTTATCTAGAGTAAGCCATGATATGCGTACTCCCTTAAATGGTATTCTTGGTATGACAGAATTGTTATTAGATAGGGTTGACAATGATTTAGTCAAGCGGGATTTAAATCATATTAAAAATTCCGGTCAATATTTGCTTAATATGATTAACGATACCTTGGATATTAATAAAATTGAAAGTGGTAAGTTCGTTTTGCATCCGGTCACTTGTCAATCTAAGCAGATCCTAAATTCTGTCTTAAAGCTTGTAGAGCCAAATTTGCAGGAAAAGAAAATAAAGCTAGTCTTGGATATTAAACCCTTTCCTAACAACATTCTATTTTTGGATACAGGAAGATTCGAACAGGTGCTTTTAAATATCTTTAGTAATGCTATTAAGTTTTCTCAGCCAGGCTCTACTATTGAAATGCAGGTAGAAAATATAAGCTTCCAGGATGGTGTTATCACTGATAAGTTTGTCATTCGAGATTATGGCTGTGGCATGAGTCAGGCTTTCTTAGAACATGCCTTTGAACCGTTTCAGCAGGACTATTCTTTGCTAGGGTACTCAAGTCAAGGCTCAGGTCTAGGTCTATACATAGTAAAGAAAACTGTAGAAATGATGGGAGGCACTATTTCCTTAGAAAGCAAGGAGCTGTGTGGTACGACAGTTACTCTCATTTTGCCTCTACAGCTTGCCAGTGAAGAGCAAATAAGGAATTTCAATGATTCCCATCTTGCTAAGCTTCAAGTGGCCAGTATTGAGGGTAAAAGGATTCTGTTATGTGAGGATCATCCCCTTAATAGTGAAATAGTAGTAAGACTATTGGGAAAGAGGGGCGTTTTGGTTGACGTTGCCTGCAATGGTCAGGAAGGTTTAGAAAAATATTTGGCCAAGCCCTCGTCCTATTACGATTTGATTCTCATGGATATTAGAATGCCACTTATGGACGGCTTGGAAGCAGCTAGAGCTATTCGTTCCAGTGGTAGGGCAGATGCTGAGCTTATACCTATTGTAGCAATGACGGCTAATGCTTTTGATATTGATATCAAGGAAAGCAAAGCAGCTGGCATGAACAGTCATTTATCTAAGCCTGTTGTGCCCAAGCTTATGTATGAAACTATAGCCGACCAGATTGAGCTTTATGACCAAAGGAGACAGGTAGAGAATTTTAAGCTGTCTAATAAGAAAAATATTTTACTGGTGGATGATATTGATGTTAATTTAGCAGTTTTGCAAAGTGAATTACAGGATAAATATAATTTATATACCGCAACTAATGGAGCAGAGGCTTTGGAGGTATTGGCTCAGCATCCGGAAATTGAAGGTATGATAACCGATTTGCAAATGCCAGTGATGGACGGGGTGGAGTTAATAAGGAAGCTTCGCAGTGATGATAGTTACAGGCATTTAGGAATTTTAGCCAATACCCAGTTTGGAGACCCGGAACAGGAAGAAAAGTTATATTTGCTAGGTGTGGACGATTTTGTTTATAAACCAACTTCTTTAATTATTGTAGTTTCACGTTTGGAAAGTGTTTTACGTAAACATGGGCGATAATAAGGAGGCATAATACAGTTCTAAGGAGAAAAAATGAATTACGATAGTTTGAATAAAGCAGGAATTAATGCCCAAGTAGGCGTAAAAAGATTTGCAGGAAATGAAGGCCTTTATGTTAAATATTTAGCTAAATTTCCCCAGGATGAAATATTTCTTAAATTGGAAGAACAATGGGGGCAGGAAAATTATCAGGAGGTTTTTACTCTGGCTCATTCTTTAAAAGGCATGGCCGGAAATTTAAGTCTGGAGTCGTTTCTCACTAAGCTCAATGAGTTTGTGGAGTGCTTACGTAATGGTAAGAATCTTTCACAGGCAAAGGAACTCTATCCAGTCTTAGTAGAGGAATATCAAAAGGTTCTTACTGCCATTGATGAAGGTTTGAAATAAAAGGCCGGCTTCCAATGAAGCCGACCTTTTATACGTTGGTTATACCAGCCTTTACTTGCATGATTATCAGCGTAGTAGCATTATCTGCTTGCTTTTTGGGGCGTGGTTTAATATGATAGTAGTAATTTTTTATATGAGGAGTGAGCAGTAATGTTGGAAAAAATATTTTTGCACTTTTTCCCTCTTTATCATACCTTAAAAAAAGAGGAACAGCGTTCTATACAGAGGAGACCCTTGCTTTTTTGTTTGGTGGCAGGAGTTTTGTTGATGTATTTTTGTATTACCCTTTATGGAAATACGCAAAGTGACAATAGATACTGGGAAGATACCTTTCGTGTGCCTCCACAATTGCAGGCGGATTTAGAAGAAGTGAGTGGAAATGCTACCAAGGTTCTTTGTGGTACCTACGTGGATAATATTTATGATATTGATATGGCTCAGGGAACTTTTACTGCCAGCTTTCTAACCTGGTTTCGTTGGGAGGGTGACGAAATAACGGATATGGCCGACCATTTTCGTATTTACAAGGGGCATATCTTAAATAAAAGTGTCATTAAGAATTATCAGCTGGGGAAAACTCATTATCAATTGTTGCGTGCTAACGTACGGGTAGCCCATAATTTCTGGACTAAGGGCTTTCCCTTAGATAAGCATCGCTTAAGCTTCTATTTGGAACCATACTATACGGCCAAAAGAGTGCTTCTAGTGCCGGATACCAAGAGTAGTAATGTTAATTTAGATTTGCATATCACAGGTTATGATATTACCAAAACAGGAATTGGAGCCAGTGCTTATGAATATCGCAATACGAGGGGCGATATGGAAATAGAAGGCTTGAAAAACATTTCCAGCGAGATAGTGACAGCTATCCAGATCAAAAGAGATGGCTTTGGCCTTTACGTGAAATGCTTTATTGGTTTATTTGGCTGTTTAATTTGGGCATTAATGGTTCTTTATATTAATATTTATCATCGAGTGGACCCTTTAAGTATGCTGCCAGGTGCTCTTTTTGGCTGCGTGGCGAATATTATGGTAGGTGCCAGCTTGTTACCGGATGCTTTGGAATTGGGCCTTTTGGAGTATGTTAATATTTGGGGTATTTTTATTATTCTGTGTGTGGCACTTACTATCATGAAAATAAATGCTATGAGAAGAGCCTATAAGGAAAAAGGAATAGACAGTTATTATCCTACCGTTTATGGACGGTTAATGTTCTACTCTGTGGCCTTCTTTGCGGTTTTGGGAAATATTATTATGCCCATGATAGTATATTTTGCTTAAAAGACGCACCATATATTCATAAGACAATTTTTTATGCCCTAGGAAGAAAATGAAAACGAAAAAGTCCCCTGAAAGTAGCTTGGCTGAAGCTACTTCTACCGGAGCCGGTGCCACCACCAGAGGAAATATCTTTTGAAAATGATATTAAATATCTGCCAATTTATTTAACAGACTATATAGGCAAAGGAGCATGCTTTTGGTCAAGAAGAATACATCAAGCTCATACATCACAATCAATAATTGTGACGTATGAGCTTGATGTATTTTACACGTTATAAAAATAGTGATAGGGCACAATAAACCAGTAAGATGGCCATGACACTGTTAGTGATTTTAGCATACTTGGAAAAAAGTACTCTAAAGGCGGAGCCGAACAACGACCAACAGAGAGTGGAAATAAAGCCTATAAAGGCTAAGAAGAGAGCGAAAAAGATGAGCAGACTCCAATTCCCATGGTAAAAAGGCAGAATGTATGCATCCATGGACACTATACAGTAAATATAGATTTTGGGATTAATAAATTGTAAGAGTAATCCCGCCACAAAACCACTTCTGGAATAGTCTTCCGGAAGCTCGGAGGAACTACGGAAGGTTTTCCAAGCCAGCCAAAGCATATATAAGCTACCAACTATTAACATGGGGAGTTTTATTTTAGGAATAAAAGAAGTTAAGATGCTACAGAAAAAAGTGCATATTAGCATGACTAAGGAAAAACCTACCCAAATGCCTAAATTAAAAGAGAGAGATTTTTTAAAACCCAGGCGACTGGCATTGGACATGGACATAATGTTGTTAGGCCCTGGAGTAATGGCGGTGATAATAGCATAGGTAAGAAAATTGAAACAGTTGAACATGATACTTGTCTCCTTTTATTCCTAGTGATATCTGTCTTTGAAAGAAGTGCAAATGAGGATGCTTTTATTTTATGTTAAATAAATTTATATATCAACTAAAAATATTTTATCTAAATAAGTGGTAATTTGAAGGTACTATAATTTTGGTTAACCCAGCTAATTAATTACGTTAACCCTGCTGAAAATAATCTTTTTAAATTGTGGTAAAATAAAACATCAACTTTTGTTGGTAGGTATAAAAACGAAGATTACAGGCACTATGGAGTGCACAATAGGAGCTGTGATTTTCAGAAAATGATGAGAAAAAGGAGAGAAATGGATGGGGAATCATCGTAATTTAACTCAAATAGCCTTATTGGCGGCTTTTATCACAGTTAGTGGAGCTATCAAGCTCCCTAGTTTTATTCCGGGAACGGAATTTCAGCTTTCTGCACCTTTGGCAGTATCTATTTGTTACGTCTTTGGTGCTAAGATTTATCTGATTTCGGGGTTAATTTCTTCCGCGGTAGGATTGATGCTGGGAACACAAAATATTCTTAATGTTGTTATTGCTCTTGTTTTCAGAGGAGCTGTTTTGCTTTGTATGGCCTTAATGGGTAAGAATAAGCTGTCCTTGCTCTTATCTGGACCTGTGGGTTCTGCTTTGGCAAGATTAGTTTTAGCCTTTTGGTTGGATAAGGCAGCATATGCTTTGCTCATAGCTGCAGCCCCGGGAATGGTTTATACAGCGATATGTAGTGCTCCACTTAGCGTTGTACTATATAAAATTAAAATTGCGGCATGGGGAGCGGAAAAAGAAAATGCTATTTAGCGTGAAAATGAGGGCCTCTCAGGGAGAGAGCAAAGTAGTTAAGGGAAAGCATATTTCCGGTGCAGAACGTTTGGTGGCACAAGAAAAATTAGAGGAAACGGTGCTATCCATGCTACGAAGAGCACAAAACCATGAGAAGGGCAAAGCTGATTTTATCAATATTAAAGTGAGTCAGGTGGACGAAAACAGCTTTCTGAGAGTGCCTGTCTTAGAGGTAGTGGAGGTAGAACCCTTTCCTCAGGTAGCTCAGGCGGAGAAATTTGCGGAGGGAAAGCTGACTGCTGTCGGTGTTGCGCCTCAGGCAGTAAAAGCAGCTTTTCAGCATTTAGAGGAGTTGCAAACCAGTATGAGAGGTGCTCTCTTGGTATCTGCGCATACAGGAAGGGTTCTGCCTTTATCTGATGCTACCAGAGGAGTAAGGGTTACTAACATGGATGCCGGGCAGCCTTTGGCTTATAAAAATTGGTTAGCAGAGCATGAACTAAAAGGTATGCACGCTTATGAAGCAATTATTTTAGCTACTAAGGTTTTGAGTTGTCCTTATGTCATAGGAGAAATATGTAAATCTGATGATCCCAGTTATACTACAGGTTATGTTTCCGCAGGTAGGTATTATTATCGTCTGAAGAATTTTAAGGAGCTGGGGAATGATATTGGTGGCAGAGCATTTTTTGTGGATGATAGGGCACCAGAATTTTCCTTAGAGAAGGTTGTGACATATTTAGAAGAACAAATTGTTTTAGTAGATACAGAGTGAAATTAGGAGGCTATGATGTTACCGCTTGCTTTAAAAAATAAAATAAAGCGCAATATTGAACTAATTGATCAGCACAATTTAAGACGTAGAATTAAATCCCTACAGTTGCTTGATTCAGGTCATGGCGTGGATGAAAATAAAAATCAGCTTTTAATTTTAGCCAGTAATAATTATTTGGGTTTGGCTTTTTCTCCTAAA
>CAZTGQ010000113.1:0-5886 GCA_964613345.1 uncultured Acidaminococcales bacterium
ATTTAGAAGATTGCTTTTATAAATTTACCGAATTACTAACAATTGACAATGAAACCTTTTATCAAGCTTGGGTATATGGGGAGCCTGAAACAGATACTACTGGAACCGGGGAACAGGTACCATTATCTAATCCATATATTGATAAATGGGTAGCAGAAATTACAGCTGCTATTAAAGGTGATATAACCAATGTTCAAACTTTAAGTGATTGGGTGCAATATGCTTCAGGTAATTCTGATTTAGTTTCTTTATTTGAAGATGAAGGGAAAATTACTGAACATTTAACGATTAAAGAAATAGCAAATCAAATTTACATTACTAAAAAAATGTTAAATGTGATAATTACATTAAATTTAAGCGTTTATGTTCCTTCTTACATAAAAAAACAGTAATAAAGAAATTCCAAGGCTTCAGGTTGAGCCACAAAGTTATTTTATAACACTGCTAATAGAAACACTAGCAAAAAAGAAAAAACCGCTTAAAACGAAAATTAAGCGGTTTTAAAGGAAATACTAAAGTGAGTATTAAACAGGGTTATAACGGTGTTCGCCAAAATACTGTGTAACACCACCAACTAACTAATAAGGCAGTACCTCATTTCTGAGGTACTGCCTTTTTGTTGTATTAACGACAAATTGCCTTTGGAAGCCAGTTTGGAAACCAGTTTATTAAATTTGAGAAAAAAGCCACATCAGAATTTAATCTGATATGGCTTTTTCTAGGTCATAAATAGGTGTTGTAATTGTTCGATTTAACAGATTGTTTAAGTCTGTAAAGAAATTGTTATAAGCATTTAATTCTTCTTGACTATCATCCGTAAAATATTTTGCGGATAATTCGGTTAAAAGTTTTTCTGATAGGGAAGAATTATTAAAAAGAGTTGCTGAATCGTGACTTTTCCATTGGAGATAAGCTGTACACCATAGTCTTTTAACCGTTTTTTGTGGAGCGGGAACTCCTGCGGTCTATTTTTATATTTAAAAGCCATTGCTTTGCATTACCTGCTTCCACTCACGGAGAGTAGTCGCAGGGATGGTGATTTGGGCTTTTTGTTTATTGTTGTTATCTATAGCATCAACTTTGGTGGGATAGTGGGTAATGATTAAAGTAATATCACTATTGGTATTTATGGCACTTATGAAATCTTGACCAAGTTCAGGATTTCTCGTGTAGATGTCTAGGGATTTATCGTAAACAACATTGTCAGGAAAACTGAAGCTGAGGTCCGCCGGTGTTGGCTTATCAAGTCTGTCATAGGCTTTATCAACTGTATAACTGCCATCACCATTAGGAGTCACTTGCTTTCCGGATTTTTGAAAAGTACTACCTGCAGGTGATGATGAGGCAAAAGCATCAAAGACAGCTGTTTTGGTAATGCCATTTATGGTGTAGTCCAGCAAAGGCTTTTTAGAGAGATACTTAATTGTAGGGGAGGCCACGTAGTCATGGTTAGCGTGGAGGGTAATACTAAGATGGAAGTTAGGAACCTTGCTCCCGGAATTAGTAATGTTTAGGGAAGAAAAGAGAATTTGGGCTTTAGTGTCCGGCAATACCTGTACCTCCTGTAGGCTAGTACGGTCAATTTGACCTCGGTGCTCATTGACAACATAGGTCTTTATCTCTGCACTGGCTACACTACATAATAGCGTTAAGCCTAATAAGACTAGAGCGACAAGTTTTTTCATAGTAACACTCCCTTTTTTATTTTTTGAAACATAAATACTTATTTGATATTTTCAAAGGCCGCTACCTGTGCCGCTTGCTTTCCAACAGGTCAACATTTAGCATAAAAAACAACACGGCACTACATTTTACTGTAGTACCGTGTTCCTTTTCGGTTAAAGGATTAGGTGGGTTGACCTTTCCACATCTCCTAATCAAGCCTTGCGGCTCTCCGGTGGCGGCTGCCTGTTCCGCCCTCAGAATCCTTACCTTGTACTACAATTATATGCTATTAGATTTTTCATGTCAAACTTTTTTTAGTATTCCCCGCTTAATAAAAGATAAAGTTCTTTTATTGTTTAGAACATATAAAGTTCTAGCATAATAATTACCATTAGTAGATATTCTAACAGCGACTTTTACATTATCGGGAGGAAATTCTTTTACATATTCTACGGAGCCATCTTTTTTATTTATACAGACATAATCAGGAGAAGATAGTATCAATCCTAAATTGTCAGAGTATTTATTGTAATCAGCAAGGTGATTAGCTTGCATATGCATCAAATTGCTTACCCCAATATAAATAGGTGTGCCCACCGCAATATTTAGCTTTAATATATTTATTACTCGTGATGCAAAGTGTCCTATTATTTGCATTGTATCTCTCTTTCTTATACTCACCCATGTCGCGCTCTCTCTCCGGTAGGTCTACATCAAGCTCCCGTCCGAAGTCTTGGATATGTGAAAGCTGGAATAATTGGGGTAGCTTTAACACGTTTACATTACTTCGGTAACTTATTTTTAGATGATTGACTTAAGTAAAGTGCATGTTCAAGAGGAGCAATTAATCTTTTATAAATAACGTCGGTAATGACATCGTTTGTCTTATGTTTCAATTCTTTTGTTATTGAGGGAATAATTCTTTTTAGTTCTGTTTTCTTTAATGTTATCAATCGTATTGCCTCGTGTTCATTGTCATAGTATAGAGTTCCATCCCATGGCAGAGGGTAATTGCGAATTGCAATGTATTCTTTATCCTCAGTGACATCATAATTATTTTCACGTAAATATTTAATAAAGGAAGAAACCTCTGGGTTTTCAACGACAGGAGCCGAATTATTAGAGGCGAAATATTCTGGCTTGACCTTCAATGCGGAACATAGTGCTAGAAATATATCTATATCAGCTTTTTTACTATCTCTATTAATCATGCTATAAATTGTACTTGGTGTAATATCTATTTTTTTTGCAAGTTCCTTAACATTTATGTTTTTTTCTTCTAGTAAAACTTTAAGCCTTAACCCAATACCCATTTTGATTTCCTCCATAAGTGATTTACCTATATTTCATGCAAAAGAGATATAATTATAAATAATAAATACGCAATTGCGTAAAAAGGAGGCGGGACTAAGTTTTATCACCGGCACCAAACAGGAGGCATCTGGTGTAGCTAAAGCATGGGAGTTCGAGCGCACGAATCAAAGCTTAGCGTCCTTCGCGGAAAGATGCAAGAATGCGGAAATGCAACTGATGGATTTGTTTTTTGCCTGGCTTAGAGAGCCTAATCCAGAATATCACGTAGAATATGCCAAGGATTTTGGCATTGTTGATGTGGCACAAGAGATACAAACGGCTCAGGCGGTTAAGGACCTTGACCTTGTCCCTGGCATGTTAAAGCAAATTTTAATTAAGGTTATGGGAGCCTATTTACCTGAGCTCGCAGCTGATGATTTTGGTGACCTCGTGGCTGAGGTTGAAGAGCAAATACGGAGTAGCGACTATGGGTTGCCACTTTTAAAGGATGAAGATGATGAATCTGAAGAGCCTAATCAAACAGTTCTCAAATAAATATGGACAGAGTTCTAAGAATATGGAAACCCTTGTTTTGAAACACATGAAGCATGGATTGACACCGGAAAAAGCTGTTGCTAAGGCTTTTTCCCAATGTGATTTTGAACGTAATATTGCTGCTGCCATTAAATCAACACAGCTTAAAGCTGCGGGGCTTGGTATGGGGATGGAACTGACTGCTAGTGACACAATATCAAAGGCTCTCAGTCCAGCCTGGAGCGGTGATGGGGTTACCTTTAGCAAACGGCTTCATAGTGTTAGCAAGGAAATGAGAACTGCTATGGTAGATACTATTGCAGATCAACTTAAGCTTAATGTTACTGTCAAAGAAGTAACCCAAGCACTTTATGATGGCTATAGTTATGGTCATGTTACTAAATCGCAGGATATACCAAAATATCTTGATAACATCATTTCCTATGCAAGGCGAAGTGAGTTAGGTACACAAGATACGGCAGATATGCTCAAAATGGTACGTCAAGTACGCAACGAAATTGATAGTATAGGAGATAATACTTCAGCCCTTAAAAATGCTTATAAGGGGATTATGGAAGCTGTGGAAGAGGGCAGCACTAAGGCTTTAGATAGGGCTGTAGAAGTGGCTGTAGAAGAAAAAAGCAGAAATATAGCTTTAAGAGTGGCTAGAACAGAATCTGCTAGGGCCTATTTTGATGGTTTTGCTGCTAAATGGGGGAACGATAGCCTCTGTGTAGCTTATCGGTGGAACCTCGGAACAGCCCATGATATAGCAGATGAGTGTGATATGTATGCCGAAGCTGATATGTTTAATTTAGGCGCAGGCGTTTTCCCTAAAGACCAGGTTCCCGCGCTCCCGGTACATCCTAATTGCCTTTGTCAGCTTGAGCCTGTATTTCAAGGTGAGGTTGATATGTCTAAGATGCATGACCAGAGTGAAAAAGCAGGGAAGGAATGGTTACAGAAACAGCCACTTAGTAAGCAACGCAATGTGCTTGGGTATAGAGCAACGGAGGAGTTTCAGAAAGATGGGGATTGGCAGAGCAGAGCCTCTAACTATCATGGCTTTGTAAATCCATTGGAGCAAAGCAGATTGAAAGATGAGGTGGAAAATGGTATAATTAATATGAAAATTGATGAGCTTACACCGTGTCTCAGAGATAGCAAGACAGGAGAATTAGTTAATACTCAGTTTTCTTCAATAAAAATAACGCCAAACGTAGCACAAAAATTAAGGGACTCTGGTTGGAATTTCAATTGGGGTGATAGTACTCTTGCCTCAAGTAGTATATATCAGCTGAATTTAGAAAATGATAACGTTATACAGGGCCTGATTGCACTTGAAAAGGCTGATGGCTTTGTTTATGCTAAATTGGCGGAAAGTAATCCAAGGAATATAGGAGTATCCGGATTGTATAAAGGTGTTGGGGGACTTTTATTTGCCATAGCCTGTGAGAAGAATGTTAAATATGGATTTGGTGGAGTTGTATGTTTTGATTCAAAAACGAAGTTAGTTAGTTATTATAATAAAGCTTTTGGCGCAATTAGTTTGGGCGGGACAAGAATGGCTATCTTTGAAGATGCAGCTGCAAAGATTATGGAAATATACGGGGGTGGGTCTAGTGAAAAATAGTGTTGGTGTTAATGATATAACTGAGTACGCCGAAGATGGTCGCTTAACTATGGGACTTGATTACAAACCTTTAATTGATTTCGATACAGCAAAGGCTATTGCTCTGGTAAAAAAATTAAAACGTCCTTTGACTGACGAGGAACTGAAAGCAATTCCTCCGCGATAATTTAATATAGACAAGCTCGAATACCTAATGGTATCCGGGCTTTTTTATTGTGACAAATTTATAGTAGAATAATTAGTAGTAACGTTGCTACGGTTATTAAGGTGGGGAGCAGGCAACCAGTGGCTGCAGCGGGAGCTGCAGAACGTTGCCCTCCTGAGGATTGATCTTCCCTGCCTTCTTCCGCCAGAGCAACCTCTATTCTGTCGATTAGCTCTGCCTTTTTGCCTGTGGTGGGTAGACCGGCCTCTTTTAAGATGTTTTTAAGCTGGGGAACAGTAAGAGCGGCTAATTTATCG
This sequence comes from uncultured Acidaminococcales bacterium, assembly GCA_964613345.1. Lineage (GTDB taxonomy): Bacteria > Bacillota > Negativicutes > Acidaminococcales > Acidaminococcaceae > CAZTGQ01. The sequence goes on from CAZTGQ010000113.1 coordinate 5,588, forward strand.
TCCTTACCGTTAAATACATGTGTATAGGATAGTCCGGTGCCTGGAATACCCAGGGTTTGCCTAATTCCTCTAGCCCCGATGGTAGTTTTAGCTCCTCTGGGACCAATACTAATACTGGGAGAGGATTTGCTGAAATTTATTTTCACTCCTGGCAATATTTTTAAAGAACGTCTAAATCTGAACCCCATTTTTTCACCCCTAATTCAACTTTTAAAGTAAGTTATTTTATTTCTAAATTGGTTGCCTTCGAGAAGCCTTGCATTATTTTTTGCAGCTCAGGAGTGGTTAATTCTGAAGGA
>CAZTGQ010000114.1:0-2652 GCA_964613345.1 uncultured Acidaminococcales bacterium
GGTTCACATACATGATAAACTGCGAGTCCTAACTGGACTCCTGTCAATGGACCTGCGAAAGTGGGGTCACCATTGGTAACCGTCTCAGCAGCGAGTCCGGAAGCTTCACCTTCAGCAGCACCTAAGAGAACTACTAGGTTCTCAGGGCCATACTTTTCAGAGAATTCCTTTACACGCTTTTGATTTTCCAAATCCATTGCACCAGCTGACGTTCAAACAAAGCATTCCGTGGAAGAAAATACGACCTCTCCCCCTGCGGATTCTGCACAAGCAGCTATTGCTTCTCCAGGTACGCCATCACGATCGCCAATAATGACAATCTTCTTACCTTTGATGATGCTCATGTCAAATCCTCCTTCTTTGAATTTTGTGTTTATAGAAAGCCACAGGGCCTGCTATCACAGTTTAAATATACTTTCTAATCATAGCCTCTACATTTTCAGGCGTAGCATCTTCCTTCACGCAGGAATCAATCATCTGGCCGTTTTCATATACAGCAATAACCGGCAAGCCCAAAACCTTTTGAGCAATAGCCAAGCGGCGTGCCTTAGTAGTATTTAAAGCACAGAATTTCAATCTGTCACTGCTATATTGATCTGCAAACTCATGCACCTTAGGCATAAGAGCTGCACAGGGAACGCAACCATCTCCATAAAAATCTACTACTACCTTACAAGGTGCTTGTAAAACCTCTTGTTCAAAAGTAACCTTATCCACTTCTAACATTTTTACACACTCCTTTATTTTTAAATTAAGCTTATTTTAAATCAGATAGATAATGCTCTGCTTCTGTAGCAGCAATAGCACCATCAGCAGCCGCTGTTACTACCTGGCGCAAGGACTTAATACGTAAATCCCCTGCGGCGAAAACCCCGGGAATATTAGTACGCAAATTAGCGTCAGTAATAACATAGCCCTTATCCATTTCTACCTTGCCTTCAAAAAGTGCTGTATCAGGCAGTAAACCAATGAACCCAAACAGGCCAAAAATACCATCATCTGGATCTGCTTCCACTGTGGTTAATTCTCCGGTCTTCACATTCTTTACAATCATCTTGGACAAAAGCTCGTCTCCATCAACTTCTTCTACTACAGAATCCCACATAAAATCAACCTTGGGATTAGCAAAGGCCTTCTCTTGAATGGACTTAGCAGCTCTTAATTCATTACGTCTATGAATAATCGTAACCTTACGAGCAAATTTAGTAATGTAGAGAGCTTCCTCCACAGCAGCATCACCGCCGCCAACTACATAAACATCAAAATCTTCAAAGAAGGAAGCATCACAGGTTGCACAGAAAGAAATACCCTTGCCGGTGAACTTTTCTTCATTTTTACAGCCAATGGCTCTATGCTTAGCGCCGGTAGCAATAATAACGGTTTTACCCTCATATTCTCCCTTAGCACCAATTACCTTCTTGACAGGTCCTTCCAGCTCCACATCCTTAATAGTGTCACTTACCCTTTCAGCGCCAAACTTTTTAGCCTGCTCCGTCATACGAGCAATAAGAGAGGGTCCAGTTTCTCCCTCTAAGAGCTGTCCTGGATAGTTTTCTATTTCATTAGTAATAGCAATTTGTCCACCATCTTGACCCTTTTCTATAATAAGGGTAGATAGACGACTCCGACCTGCATAAAGGCCGGCTGCTAGACCAGCAGGTCCTGCACCTAAAATAATAACGTCATAAATTTTGCTCATTAAAAGCCTTCCTTTCCCTTAGATATTTTAAAGCTCAGCCCCCTGTGCTTTATTTCTTTGTCGCACACAAAGAAACAGGCATATTTTAAGGCCACAAAGTAAAATATTTCTCTTCCCTTAGGAAATTAGAAGTCAGGCCTCATCGCCCTTTATTCCTTCGTCGCACACAAAGAAATACGCAGGTTTTAAGGCCACTTCTTGAAATATTTTCTTACTATATTATAACAATTTTATCAAAAATAAAGCAAGGCTATTTTCATATAATTCAATTTTTATAATTTGGCTAAATATGCCCTTTTAATCTTCTCCAGACTTAACAAAAGGCGCCCAAAAGAAGGATATTACCCTCTTTTGGGCGCTTTTTACCATTTTATTCTCTTTTTTGAGCTTTTTTACTGTGAAAATTCTTAATATAGCGATAAAAATCAGCTATTTCCCCCATCAACCGTACTTTTTTCCGTTTGACTAGATACAAGCTTCTTGCCGCCACTCCCTCCAAAGGGAAAACTAGGAGCTTGCCATATTGCTGTTCAACCTCTACAGCTCGTTGGGACATCACGGCAATGCCTGCTCCTGTCTGTACTGCTGTTTTAATAGCCTGATTATCGTTAATAATAGCAGCAGTGTGAATCTCACTGGTATTTCCATGCTGCTGTAGCCATTTTTCAAATTCTCTTCTACTACCACTGCCCTCCTCCCTCACTACAAAGGGCATCGTCTGCAAGAGCTTACTAGGGAAGGGTTCTGTCGTTGATAAATCGCTGTAAGGAGAGCAATTAGGTGTTATTACAACTAAAGGATCGTCTGCCAAAGGGACATAGTCACAATCACCTTGAAAGCTGTCACTGCCCACCAGACCAATATCTGCCTGACGTTCCAATAAGCGTTGGCATACTTGAGCACTATTGCACAGAAGCATATTAATTTTTACCTGAGGATTCTCTCTTCTAAAT
>CAZTGQ010000114.1:2662-5880 GCA_964613345.1 uncultured Acidaminococcales bacterium
GTCCAGGGATGGAAGATGCCACTACATTAATACGCTTGACTCCGTCCACAGCCTGTCCGAATTCTTCTAGAAGAATTGCCCTTTCTGTCAAAGCTCTCTTTGCATATTCAAAAATCTGTCTGCCTGCCTCCGTCATTCTAATACCGTTAGTACTACGTACCAAAAGCTGCTTAGACAGTTCTTTCTCTAAGGTTTTAATCTGAATGGTTACCGTAGGCTGGGATAAAAAAAGCTTTTGCCCCGCACGAGAAAAGCTCCCGGTCTCCACTACTGTAACAAAGGTTTTCAATTGGTTAAAGTCCATATCTGGGATCTCCTATTCCAAAAATACTCTCCTATCACCCTCACGTCTGGTAACACCTTGGGCATCAAGAGTATCTAACAACATTTGGGCAAATTTGCGACTGGTACCCCACACATCCCTAGCCTCGCCTATAGTAAAGCTTTGAGGATAGCTTGCTCTCAGAACTTTAGCGCCTTGCTCCAGTGCCTCATAGGCAAAATAGCTATTGCCTATTTTGCCCAGCTTTTTATTATCCAAGAGCCAGGTCAAATATTCCTGAGCCTCTCCCTGTTTAAGCTTCAACCCCTCCAGGGCCTCTTCCCACTCAGGAGGAGCAAACAATTGCCCATGATAAAGCTCCGCTAGAGTAGTAAGCTGCTTTTCCTGAAGCTCTGTCAGTTGAGGCTTAAAGCCCGGTCTACTCACCATACCTGTAGGTGCAAGGTCTAAAACTCCTTCCGTACTATAGACATCCAAAAGAGCCTTATACTGTTTTACGTTCAAATTTTTGAAGCACCTTTGTCTTAATTCCGGCAGAGGCATCCCCTGACGCAGGGGAAAACTTCTATGATATTCTTCTAAGCCTTCTATCAGCTTCTTACGCCAGGTATCGTCTTGACTCAAGGAATAATACAAACACCCATTATCTAGCTGCATAGTTTTTAGCTGACCTGCGCCGCAAAGCTCCTCCACTGTAGACTGTCCTTCCTCTAAGGTCATTTGGGAGGCTGCAGCCAATTCCTTCAAAGTCAAGAGAGCCATTTTTTCCTTACAAACAGTTAAAATACTTTGTCCTAGGTCTAAATGAGATTTATGTTCAATACTTACCATAGTCTCAGGATCGCTGAGCTTATAACGAGGAGCCTTAGGATCTAATACAGTAGCACCGGCTATGGTCTCTACAGGAGAATAAGAGCGCAAAATAACTCTATCCCCTCTTAAGGGTGCTAGCTCTTCTTCTAGCTCCAGTTGACAAAGACACTTCTCCCCACTTTTAAGCACCTGTCTGTCCAAAAGACGAACTCGTCCTAAAACCTCTGCCGTACCATGAAACACTCTTACTGGAGCATGTCCCGCCATATTTTTAGCACCCGGCAAAAGATCTAGGGCTACATCTAATCTATGTGTAGCCTGAAGTAAATTTGGTTCAGCCACCCAAAGGCCTGGTTTAACACTTTCCACCTCTGGTCCTGTGAGATTAAGGGCCGTTCTTTGCCCCGCCTGAGCTTCTTCCACCGGCTTATCATGAACCTGAATACCTCTGACTCTTAGCTCCTGACCACCTGGGATAAGCTCCAACTGCTGGCCGTTTACTATATGTCCGGACCAAAGAGTACCTGTAACGATGGTCCCGAAGCCCTGCTTATGAAATACTCTGTCTATAGGCAAACGGCAAAGACCAGTACTAGGTCTTTCCTCCACCGTGGCCGCTACCTCGTCTAATAAATTTCTTAGCTGCTCTATATTCTCCCCTGTTTGAGCTGATACTGCCAGCACAGGAGCATCCTTTAAGGGTGTTGTAGCTAAAAGCTTTTTTACATCCTCCTTAATCATGGTGAGCCATTCTTCGTCCACCATATCACTTTTAGTCAGAGCAACAACGCCTTTATTAATACCCAGCAGGGATAAAATATTCAAATGCTCCACGGTTTGAGGCATAACGCCCTCATCTGCAGCTATAACCAAAAGAGCCATATCTATGCCGGCTACGCCCGCCAGCATATTTTTCACAAATTGCTCATGTCCGGGCACATCAATAAGACCTAAACGTCTACCACTTTTTAAATCCAAGGGCACAAAACCGGGCACAATAGTAAGTCCCCGACGTTTCTCCTCTGGTAAGCGGTCCGTATCAATACCTGTTAAAGCCATAGTTAACCGTGTTTTACCGTGGTCTACATGACCGGCTGTACCTACAATAATATGGGTCTGACTCATGCCAGCACTTCCTTTACTGCTGCTAAAAGCACTTTTTCATCCTCCACTGCCACCGTCCGTAAATTAAAACAAACCTTATGCTCATGGAGATAAGCCAAAATAGCTGGTTCCTTGCCTCTAAGCTTCGCTAGAATTCCCTCAAGATCAGTAGCCTCAGGCGTAACCTGTACCACATACCCTGCTAGCTCTACCTCAGGCATAGAACCACCACCTACCGGAGAGGAGCACTCTTCCACAGTAGCACTAATACCTACTGCATTTAAAGCTGCCGCAAATGCTTCCGTGCGTTTTTTCAATTCCTCTACATCTAACGTCAGCATAGCAATAGCAGGAATTTCCCTTTCCTTGCCATCTCGATAAAGGGCAAGAGTCGCTTCCAGAGCCCCCACCGTCATTTTATCTACTCTCAGAGCTCTCAGCATTTGATTACTCATAATTTGCTTCAGGTACTTCTTTTTACCCACGATAATACCACCCTGAGGTCCACCTAAAAGCTTATCCCCTGAGAAGGTAAGTACATCCACCCCTAAGGCAAGAAGCTTAGCCGGTAAAGGCTCACCCCCAATGCCCTCTTGAGCAAAGGGATAAAGGCAACCACTGCCTAAATCGTATATAAAAGGTAAGCCCTTACTATGGGCAAGCTTTGCCAATTCTACGGTAGGCACCTCCTCCACGAAGCCGGTCATATGATAATTACTGGGATGCACCTGCAAAAGACAGGAAGTATTTTCAGAAATAGCCGCTACATAATCCTTAAGATGAGTTTTATTAGTGGTTCCCACCTCCTTCAAGGTGGCATTACTGCTGGTAATAATATCAGGTATTCTAAAGCTACCGCCGATTTCTACAAGCTGGCCGCGAGAAACGATAGCCTCGCCGCCCTTGGCTAAGGTGTCCAAGGTCACCATAACAGCAGCAGCATTATTATTAACTACTAAAGCTTCCTCTGCTCCTGTAAGCTCCTGTAAAAGCTCACGAACATGGTCGTAACGACTAC
>CAZTGQ010000115.1:0-5867 GCA_964613345.1 uncultured Acidaminococcales bacterium
ATTCAGGAGGAGGTTTCCAGTTTTGCTTTTAATCGCTATCCTCCCATGCATGCTGAAAGTCTTTGCCAAGCTTTAGCTGAAGGCCTGCGGGTAAAACCGGAAAGTATTATTTTAGGCAATGGCTCCAGCGAGCTTTTGGAAAAAGCCTGTTATGCTTTTGGTGGTCAGGGGAAAAAGATTGCTTTCCCCTATCCTAGTTTTTCTATGTATGGAACCTATGCAACGATGGCGGACAGTATTCCTTTGCCCTATCCTTTAACAAAGGATGGCTTCGTAGACCCAAGGGAAGTAATTAACTTCTGTGCCCAAGAAAAACCATCTCTGCTGATTATTTGCAATCCTAATAATCCTACAGGTAACTACAATACAGTTGAGGCTATGGAAGAAATTTTACGCAATGTGGAATGTCCAATCATTATGGATGAAGCGTACATGGAATTTGTGGATCCGGATGATATCTTTGATCGTTTGTCCACCTTGAGCCTGCTGAAAAATTATGATAACTTTCTGTGTCTCAGAACCTTTTCTAAGGCCTATGGTTTAGCCGGTATGCGTATCGGTTACGGCACAGGTAGTGAGGAATTAATTGCTACCATGCAAAAGGTGCTACTGCCCTATCATGTTAATAACTTTACCTTGAAGGTAGCTGAGCTTACCTACAGGGAGCCTGAGCTTTTAAAAACGAGGGTAGCGGCTGTCATTAGGCAAAGAAAAATAGTAGCTCAAAAATTAGTGGAGCTTGGCTTTAAGGTTTTCCCCTCAGCTACCAACTTCCTCATGCTTCAACCTACGGAGGAGCTAGCCTTTGCTTTTACTCAATATGCTATCAAGGAGGGGTATGAACTGGAGGGCGATAATCTGGTGCTAGCTGGTGGTATGGTTTTCGCGAAGCTTTTAGGCGCGGGAATTTTAGTGCGTAATTTCACTAAGCATCCTGCCTTGCCAGGTGCCATTCGTTTATCCTTAGGCACTGAGGACGAAAATATAAAGGTCATGGCAGCCTTAACTGCTATGTGCCAAGAGGTGAAGGAGGGTTAGGATGCGCAGAGGAGAAATTAGAAGAGAGACCTTAGAAACAAAGGTTGACGTAGAGCTTGATTTGGATGGTAAGGGTCAAGTTGAGGTGTCTACAGGAGTAGGCTTTTTGGATCATATGCTTACCCTTTTAGCGAAGCATAGCTTTATGGATTTGACTGTTAAGGCGCAAGGAGACCTAGAGGTAGATTCTCATCATACCGTAGAAGATTGCGGCCTAGCTCTGGGACAGGCCCTAAAAATAGCCTTGGGTAAAAAGGCTGGTATTCATCGCTATGGCAGTTGTCTTTTGCCTATGGACGAAGCCTTAGCACAAATAGCTTTAGATTTCAGTGGCAGACCTTTTCTCGTGTGGAATGCTTCCCTGCCTAAGGTTCAGTTAGGTAACATGGAAGCGGAGATGGTAGAAGAATTTTTTAGGGCAGTGGCTATGGAAAGCGCGATGACCTTGCATGTTAATTTATTGGCAGGAAATAATACGCACCATATGGCAGAAGCTATTTTTAAAGGCTTCGCCAGAGCTTTAAGTGAAGCAGTGGCTTATGATAGCAGAGTAGAAGGTGTCATGAGCAGTAAGGGGACCTTATGAGGGAAAAAATTGTTATTGTAGATTATGGCATGGGAAATTTGCATAGTGCCCACAAGGCTTTGGTGAAGGTGGGGGGAGAGGTTATAGTATCCTCTGATGCCGAGATAATTGCCCAAGCAGACAAGGTGGTTTTCCCGGGAGTGGGCGCCTTTGGCGATTGCATGGCCAATTTAGAAAGTGCTGGTTTGATACCTGTTGTACGTAGGGCTTTAAACAGTGGGAAACCATTTTTAGGAATTTGTATAGGGGCTCAATTGCTCTTTGAGGGCAGTGAGGAAGCTCCAGGTGTAGCAGGACTGGGCTTTTTTAAAGGACAGGTAAAAAAGCTTGTAACTAAGGAAAAAATACCCCATATGGGGTGGAACAAGCTAAGCCTTAAGTCTGCCTCACCTCTTTTAAGTCAGGCAGAGGGAAAGTATGTGTACTTTGTCCATAGCTATCATGCGGTGCCTGAGGATAAGTCTATAATTACGGCTACCTGTGCTTATGGTACGGAGATTACTGCGGCAGTGGGGAAGGATAATGTCCAGGCAGTGCAATTTCATCCGGAAAAATCTTCCACCGTGGGCTTGGAAATATTACAAAGATTTAAGGAGTGGCAGCTATGATTATTTTCCCAGCAATAGATATTAGAGGGGGTCGTTGTGTACGTTTAGTACAGGGGGAATTCGATAAGGAAACTGTTTACGGAGATGATCCCTCTCTAATGGCCTTAAAATGGCAGCAGCAGGGTGCTACTTATCTTCATGTAGTGGATTTAGATGGTGCAAAAGCTGGCAGCAGCCAAAATTTAGCGGCGGTGCAAAAAATATTAGCGAAGGTAACGATACCTGTGCAAATAGGCGGCGGAATCAGAAATCTAGAGCAGATAGAAAGACTTTTAGATTTAGGTATAGCCAGAGTGATTTTAGGTTCTGTAGCCGTAAAGAAGCCGGAGCTAGTAGCCCAGGCGGCTAAGCTTTATCCAGGACGAATTGTAGCAGGTATTGATGCCAAAAATGGTATTGTGGCTGTAGAGGGATGGGGTATTAGCGGAGAGCTAACTGCTTTAGAGCTAGCAAAAAAAATGAGAGAATGCGGCGTGGAGCATATTGTCTTTACGGATATTGCCAGAGACGGTATGCTAGGAGGAGTTAATGTAGAGGCTACAGCTGCTTTAGCTAAGGCTTCCAGGGTGAAAATAATTGCCTCCGGTGGAGTTGCTGGCCTTAAGGACATTACGGACTTAAAGGAAAAAGCTGCTTGTGGCATCGAAGGAGTAATTGTAGGTAAAGCACTTTACACTAGGGCAGTGACATTGCCGGAAGTACTTAAAATAGCAGGGGAGGAATTATAATGCATACGAAAAGAATTATTCCCTGTCTGGATGTTAAGGATGGAAGAGTGGTCAAGGGCACTAACTTCGTGGAATTAAGAGACGCCGGAGATCCGGTAGAACTAGCAGCTGCCTATGATAGGGAGCAAGCTGATGAATTAGTCTTTTTAGATATTACAGCCTCTGTGGAAAAACGAAAGTCCATGTTGGATGTTATTAATCGTACTGCCGGAGAGGTCTTTATGCCTCTAACGGTGGGGGGAGGCATATCCACCTTAGAGGATATGCGTAATGCTTTAAAGGCAGGAGCCGATAAAACCTCTGTTAATTCTGCGGCGGTAAAAAATCCTGATCTTATTAGGGACGGAGCTAAGTTCTTTGGTAATCAGTGCATAGTGCTGGCTGTAGATGCCAAAAGACGGGGAGAAAATCAGTGGGAGGTTTATGTACAGGGCGGTAGAACACCTACCGGCATTGATGTTCTCACTTGGGTAAAAAGAGCGGTGGAACTAGGTGCCGGCGAAATACTCTTAACTAGTATGGATGCTGACGGTACGAAAAATGGTTACGACATTCCCTTGACTCGTGCCGTAGCAGAAGCAGTAACTGTGCCGGTGATTGCCTCCGGCGGAGCAGGAAGCTTGGAGCATTTTTATGATGTTTTGACCTTGGGTAAAGCTGATGCGGTTTTGGCGGCATCTGTTTTTCACTATAAACAGTTTACGATTAAAGAAGTTAAAGAATATTTATTAGGCAAAGGCGTGGAGGTAAGATTATGAAAATTGACGTAAGCAAATTAAAATTTGATGAAAAGGGACTTATTCCGGCTATTATTCAAGATGCTAAAACTGAGGCAGTATTAATGCTAGCCTATATGAATGGTGAATCCTTGGCTAGAACGGTGGAAACAGGTTATACCTGGTTTTGGAGCAGAAGTCGTCAGGAGCTGTGGAATAAGGGGGCTACCAGTGGCCATGTGCAAAAGGTAATGAGCATTACTTATGATTGTGATGGAGACACGCTTTTAGTCAAGGTGGAGCAGACCGGCGCGGCTTGTCACACCGGAAATTATTCCTGCTTTAGCTATCCCCTATGGAATAGTGGCTCAGGAGAGAATTTGCCGGTAGCAGATAAGCAGCTGCCAACTATTCTTTCGGATTTATATAAGGTCATTCAGGAGAAAAAGGTAAATGGCGGCGAGAAATCCTATACTAAATACCTCTTCATGTCCGGTCAGGATAAGATTTTAAAGAAGGTAGGAGAAGAATGTGCGGAAACTATTATTGCCTCCAAAAATAATAGTCAAGAAGAGGTCGTTTACGAAATGAGTGACTTGTGGTATCATTGTTTGGTGCTACTTGCTTATCATAATATTACCCCAGGTCAAATGCTGGCAGAATTAGGTGGTAGGAGAAGCAAGGAGAACAACAGTAAATATTAGTTGGAGGCTATTATGGCAAGATTATTCGGAACAGATGGCGTTAGAGGCGTAGCTAATTCTCAGCTCACACCGGAGCTAGCATATAAATTGGGCAGAGCAGCAGCCTTATATTTTGGCAGGGAGGTTAAAGCTCCTAAAATCATTATTGGCAGAGATACCAGACTTTCAGGAACTATGCTGGAAGCAGCTTTATCTGCCGGTATTTGCAGTGCTGGAGGCAATGCTCATTTGTTAGGTGTGATTCCTACTCCTGCAGTGTCCTTTCTCACAGAAAAAATGGGTGCTAGTGCAGGAGTTGTAATTTCTGCTTCTCATAATCCCTTTGAGGATAATGGTATTAAATTCTTTTCCAAGACAGGACATAAGCTGCCTGATGCGGTGGAAGATGAAATTGCAGAGCTGGTAGCACAACCGATAGATTATGCCGCTGCGCCTACTGGTTCCTCTTTAGGCATTATTGTAGAGGAAAAGGATATGGGACAGCAGTATGTAAATCACGTGGTGAAAAGCGCTGACTATCGTCTGAATGGACTGAAAATCGTCATGGATTGTGCTAATGGCGCTAATAGTGAAATTGCTCCTGCTATTTTAAGAGCCTTGGGAGCAGAAGTTATTCCTATTTTCCATGAGCCTAATGGCATTAATATTAATAATAATTGTGGCTCCACGCATTTGGAAGCCTTGCAAAAAAAGGTGCTAGAGCTAGGAGCTAACGTTGGCGTAGCTAACGATGGAGATGCGGACAGATGCCTAGTAGTAGATGAAAATGGTGAAGCCTTGGACGGAGATCAGATGATGCTTATCTGCGCTTTGGATCTTCTAGCTAAGGGACAGCTTAAGGATAATGTTTTGGTTACAACGGTCATGAGTAATGTGGGCTTAGCTAAGGCCTTTGCTAAGCATGGTGGCAAGTGTATTAAAACCTCCGTGGGAGACCGTTATGTTTTAGAGGAAATGGTTAAGCACGGCTATAAATTAGGCGGAGAGCAATCTGGTCACATTATTTTTGGTGACTATGCTAAAACCGGAGATGGTATGCTCACCTGTGTAAAGGTTTTAGGTTCTCTTATTCGTCATAATAAGACACTATCTCAGCTAGGAGCTTTAATGGTTAAATATCCGCAAATCCTAGTGAATGTTAGGGTAGGGGATAAAACAGGTTGGGAAGAAAATACGGCTATTAAGGCTATTGTAGCTAAGTACGCAGCACAATTAGGTGATGACGGACAATTGTTAGTAAGAGCCTCCGGTACGGAGCCTTTGATCAGAATTATGGCTGAAGGACCGGATCAGGGAGAATTAGAAGCTATTGCTGAGGAAATCGCTCAGGTTGTTAGAAAAGAATTAGCATAAAAAACTTCCCCTTTAGGGGGAAGTTTTTTTATGCGCAGAATATAGGGCAGCACCATAAGCCTTCCCCCGTCGGGGGAAGGTGGCACGCCGTTGGCGTGACGGATGAGGGCTAGGTGGGCTAATTTTGCTCTCGG
>CAZTGQ010000116.1:0-5856 GCA_964613345.1 uncultured Acidaminococcales bacterium
ACCCTGTCCATGAAGGACTGTCTGCTTTTAAAGGATGAACCCTTGACCAGTCATAATAAAACCTCTCGCAATGTCCGTCACGCACCGAAGCAAAGCCATACTATGTTTGTGCAAAAGGCGCAAAGCACCACCACGGAGATCGACGTGAGGGGTAAAACCGTGGATGAGGCCATTCCCTCCGTGGATAAAGCTATTGACGATGCCCTTTTAGCTGGCATGAATTCCTTTAGATTGATTCATGGTAAGGGAACAGGTATGCTAAGGGCGGGTCTCACCGAATATTTGCATAGCCACAGAAATGTAGAGCATATAGAAATTGCCCCTCAAAATGAGGGCGGTTTTGGAGCCACTATAGTTTATGTTAAATAAAATCTAAAGGAGGAGCTAAAATGGCAGAGAAATTTCGTAAGGAAAAGGATTCTATGGGAGAAATGTTGGTGCCCACTGATAAATACTGGGGGGCACAGACTCAAAGAAGCTTGGAGAACTTTCGCATTGGTACGGAAAAAATGCCAGGGGAAGTTATTAAGGCTTTTGGCTATTTAAAGAAATCCGCTGCTATGGCTAATATGGAGCTTGGTAAATTGTCTAAGGAAAAAAGTCAAATTATTTGCCGAGTTTGTGATGAAATTATTGCCGGTAAGCTAGAAGGTAATTTCCCTTTAGCTGTTTGGCAAACCGGTAGCGGTACTCAGTCCAATATGAACGTGAATGAGGTTATTGCTCATAGGGGCAACGAAATTGCGAAAAAGAGCTTGTTACATCCTAATGATGACGTTAATAAATCTCAAAGCTCTAACGATACCTTTCCTACGGCTATGCATATTGCCGGCGCTATGGAAATTAAAAGCCAACTCTTGCCTGCTTTAGAGGGCTTAATTGCTACCTTTGTAAAACTAGAAAAAGAAAATAAAGGCATTGTCACTACTGGACGTACTCATTTGCAGGATGCAGTACCGGTGGCCTTTTCCCAAGAAATTTCCGGTTGGAGAAATATGCTGGAAAAAAGTAGGGATCAGCTTTTGGCCGCTCAAAAGGGTTTATATGAATTAGCCTTAGGTGGCACTGCTGTGGGTACAGGACTTAATGCACCTAAGGGCTTTGATAAAAAGGTTGCTCTATGCTGCCAAAAAAATACCGGCCTACCCTTTGTTACGGCTAAAAATAAATTTCATGCATTAACTAGCTTAGATGACATGGTTTTTGCCCACGGAGCATTAAAGGGGCTGGCTGCTAATCTGATGAAAATTGCTAACGATGTGCGTTGGAAGGCCAGTGGTCCAAGAGATGGATTGGGAGAAATTTTCATTCCTGCCAATGAGCCTGGTAGCTCCATTATGCCCGGTAAGGTTAATCCTACCCAGTGCGAAGCAGTAACCATGGTAGCAGTTCGGGTTATGGGCAATGATACTACCGTGGGCGTTGCCGCTTCTCAAGGTAATTTTGAATTGAACGTCTTTTTGCCGGTGACCATTTACACCTTCCTGCAGTCGGTGAAGTTGTTAGCAGATGTAGTTATTTCCTTTAATAAAAATTGTGCTCAAGGTATTAAGGCCAATAAGGAGAAAATGAGTCATAATCTCCATAACTCCCTGATGCTTGTTACAGCGTTAAATCCCTATATTGGCTACGAAAATGGGGCGAAGGTTGCCAAGCTCGCTCATAAAAAGAATATTTCCTTAAAAGCAGCAGTACTGGAATTAGGACTTATGGAGGAAGCTGAGTTCGATAAGGTCTTTAAACCTGAAAAAATGGTATGATTAAGTTGACCAATAGACGAAATAATGAGATAATTGTAAAAGGTTTGGTCTCTTAGAGACCGAACTACCACATTTGAGGAGGAGATATATATGTTTATGAATGGTGTAGCAAAACATGCTATTGGCAAAGCAGCAAAGGATAATATTTTCGGAGCTAACGCGGCGGCGAACGCAGCGGCAGCGAAAATCGGTGCGGAAAATGTTACCAATGCCACCATTGGTGCCATCCTCGATGACAATGAAAAGCTCGTCACCCTTCCTACAGTTTCCAAGGTGTTCCGTACCTTGAATAATACTCAGTATTTTGCCTACGCGCCTATTGCAGGCTTACCTGATTTCTTGAAGCTAGTGCAGGAGGATTGCTTTGGCGCCTCCAGACCTGAAGGATATATTGCCGCTGTAGCTACCTCTGGTGGTAGCGGTGCTATCCACCACGCTATGTGGAACTATACTGAGGTGGGTGATACTGTTCTGACCTCTGAATGGTATTGGGGACCTTACAAGGTTTTCTGCCGAGATATGAATAGAAAGCTAGACACCTACAGAATGCTTACAGAGGATAATCAATTTGATTTTGCCTCTCTGGAAGCTAAGGTGAAGGAAATTTTAGCTAAGCAGGACAGTATTCTTCTGATCTTAAATACTCCTGCTCACAATCCTACAGGCTTTAGCGTTACTCCTGATGATATTGCTAAAATTCTTGAGATTTTAAAGCAAGCAGCAGGAAAAGATAAGAGAGCTGTACTTTGTTTAGATGTTGCTTATATTGATTTTGCCGGTGAAAGAGAAGAGGTTCGCAAGATCTTCAAGAAGCTAGAGCACTTACCGGAAAATATTATCGGCTTAATTGCTTATAGTCTGTCTAAGGGCTATACCATGTATGGACAGCGTTGCGGCGCACTTTTAAATGTGACTGACAACAAGGAGCAGAGCCAAGAATTTGCTGATGTGAACCAATTCTCCAGCAGAGCAACCTGGTCTAATATTAACCATGGCGCTATGCAGACCTTAGTTTCTATCCTAAGCGATAAGGAGCTGGGGGAAGCAATTCGTCAAGAAAGACAAGAATATTATACTATTATTCAAAAACGTGGAGATATCTTCACCGAGGAGGCTAAGGCCTGTGGTTTGAAGATGGTTCCTTATATTGCAGGCTTCTTCCTGTCCATTCCTTGCCAGGACCCACAGGCAGCCTGTGATAAATTACATGCTGACAATATTTTTGCCGTACCCTTAGCTAAGGGCATGAGAGTAGCTGTTTGCGCTATTCCTACCAAAAAGGTTTACGGTATGGCAGCTAAAATTAAAGCAGCAATTGATGCCACAGACAAATAATTTTAGGAGTAGCTTATGTTGAAAATTACCTGCCCTGACGGAAAAATTCACCAATATGCAGAGGGGACAACCTATCTGGATATTGCAGCCGATTTTGGTTTTCTCTATCAAACTCCCATTGCGGAAGCAGTGGTAGATGGTAGAGGGGTGAGTCTTCAAGGCACAGTCAAAAAGGATTGTTCCTTGGACTTTTTGGAGCTTAATACGCCGGAGGGTAATAGAGCCTATGTCCGTACCCTGCTTTTTGCTTTCATAGTGGCTATGGGGAAAAAGCGCCCGGAGGTGGAGCTGGAAGTACAAAATGCTGTAGGTGATGCTCTCTTTTGCCAGGTGAAGAATGAAATTGTCCTTAGTAAATATGATTTAGAGGATGTTTCAGCTGCTATGAGAGCCATGATTGCCTCCAAGGCGCCGGTTCAGCTTCATATGGTGACGAGAAAACAGGCAAGAGAATTGGTAAAACCACGTTTATATCAAGATACTCTGCCTCTACTAAGCTCTTTAACAGATACAGAATATTTCCCTCTATTTAGTCTAGAGGGGGAGTATGACTTTTTTATGGGACCTGTGCTGCCTGATTTAGGTTATTTAGCTGGTTTTGAGCTGCTTAACTATGAAGGTGGCATAGTGATTTGCTATCCACAGGGTCCGGACTATACGGTAGTACCGGATTTTGTAGCTACGCCTAAGCTATCTGCCGTTTATAAGATGAGTGAGGAATTGGGCCAGAGAATTGGCTGCCCTACAGTAGCTGCCTTAAATAAATTTATTAAGGACGGCAATAGTAGGGGGATTATCCAAATCTGTGAAGCTCAGCAGGAAAAGCAAATTGCGCAGGTGGCTGATATTATTTCCCAGTCCCAGCATCAAATTAAGCTAGTACTTATTGCGGGGCCGTCCTCTTCAGGTAAGACTACCTTTTCCCAACGTTTGGCAGTGCAGATGAGGGTCAATGGGCTAAATCCCATGCCTGTTTCCTTAGATAACTATTTTAAGGAAAGAAAGAGTACGCCACGTTTACCGGACGGTAGCTATGACTTTGAAAGCATTAATGCTCTGGACCTGGATTTGTTCAATGACCATTTACAGCGTTTGACCTCCGGTGAAACAGTGAAAATACCTCACTATAGCTTCCGCAATGGAACAAGGGAGTTTAGAGGTCAGAGTATCTGTTTGGGAGAAAATGGCGTATTGGTTGTAGAGGGGATTCACGGTCTAAATGAGCTCTTGTCTCAAACTATAGCTAAAGAGCATAAGCTTAAGATTTATATTAGTGCGCTGACACCTCTGTCCTTTGATGATTACAATCGTATTCATACTACGGATATGCGTCTGCTGCGTAGAATGGTTCGTGACTCTCAATTCCGCTCCCATGATGCCCTAGGTACTTTACAGGGCTGGAGCAAGGTCAGAGAGGGTGAGGAAAAATATATTTTTCCCTTTGCTGAGGATGCGGATGTCATGCTCAATACTACCTTGATTTATGAATTTGCAGTCTTTAAAAAATATGCGGAGCCTTTACTACAAGCAATACCCAAGGATGTGCCGGAGGCTGCTGAGGCTCAAAGACTGCTATCTATGTTAAGTTTTGTAACTTCTATTGATGATGAAGCAGTACCTACTAATTCTATTATTAGAGAGTTTGTAGGCGGCTCTATTTTTGGGGATTTGCTCTAAGCGCCCAAAAGGAGAGAAATTTTATGTTTGTTTCTGCAAGAATAAAAAACGTGCCAGCTTCCCCTATTCGCAAACTGGCAGGAGATGTACAAAAGGCCAAGGACCTAGGTAAGAAAATTTATCCCTTGAATATCGGTCAACCTGACATAGCAACACCACCGGTTTTCTTTGAGGCAGTGAAAGGCTATGATGTGAAAACACTTGCCTATGGGATTTCCCAAGGTAATCCGGAGCTAATTGAAGCTGTACGTAGGTATTATGAGGAGTGGGGCATTCATTATACTAAGAGTAATATTTATATTACTAACGGTGGTAGCGAGGCTCTCGCTTTTGCGGTGATGTGTTTGTGTGATGTAGATGATGAGGTTGTGATGTTGGAGCCTTTTTATGCCAACTATAAGAACTTTATTAATCAGTACAATGTGAAGGTGGTACCGGTGCCTACATCTCCGGAAAATGGCTATCGTCTGCCTGATATGGCCACTATAGAAAAAGCTATTACTCCTAGGACGAAGGCTATTTTAGTTTCTAATCCCGGTAATCCTACAGGCATGGTTTTCACCGAAGAAGAAATGGAAGTTCTTTCTCAGGTGGTGCTCAAGCATAATATTGTTTTAATTGCTGACGAGGTTTATCGTGAATTTGTTTATGATGGGAAGTTTAATAGCTTCGCCTCTAGACCTGAGCTGGAACAAAATCTGATTGTCATTGATTCTGTCTCCAAGCGGTTTAGTGCCTGTGGTGCGCGCATAGGCTGCATTATTAGTAAAAATGCCTTGTTAGATGAGCAGTTTGAAAAATGCTGCCAGGGCAGATTATGCTGCCCTGCTTTAGAACAGGTGGGAGCTGCTGCTCTTTATACTACGCCTCCTAGCTATTTTCAAGAGGTGAATGAGGAATATAAACGCAGAAGAGATACTTTAAGGCGGGAGCTAGCTAAAATTCCTGGCATTATTTCCTCCGAGCCTCAGGGTGCTTTTTATGTGATGGTGAAGCTGCCGGTGGACGACACAGAAACCTTTGCCCGTTGGATGCCTACTGATTTTGCAGATCAGGGAGACACTGTACTCATAACTCCTGGCTA
>CAZTGQ010000117.1:0-5823 GCA_964613345.1 uncultured Acidaminococcales bacterium
AGTTTGTTGGGTATTTATTAAATACGTAGAAACGGATTAAGTGGACAAAAGTAAATTTTTTGGGAGACAAAAATGAAATCAGAAGATAAGAAAAAGGGCTTTGCAGGTCTAGGAGATTTAGCTGATAACTTGGGTAAAGCAGGGGCATCATCGGTTCGTGAAGAAGATAAGACCGTTTCGAAGCCATATAAAGCATCCACTCAAGAACCGATACCCGTAACGAAACCTTTTAAGCAGATTAATACACAAGGAAATGAAAGAATGGTTCATCAGACGGACCGATATCAGTCTACACAACGACAGGCTAATAGCTCAAAAAACGATAATAATAGTGTGAATATTTTTATTTGTTCAGGCGTTGTTTTTTTGATTTTTATTTTTCTTTTCCACAACCCCGCTCAGCCTAAAACTTCTGCTCCACAAAAACAGAGTTCGCAACAATATTCTCAACAGCAGAATACAGTAAAGAAACAAGTGAATATTGATAGTTATTCGAACAACAAACCTGTACGTAAAGCAGTTACATCACCAGCTTTAAAAGATTTTATTGATTATAAGAATCAGTTGAATGATAGAATCGGTTTATTGGTAAGTAAGATTAATGCAACTAATCCAAAATACTTAGGACAATCTCGACATTTATATAATGAGGGGGTTGGAATTTATAAAGATATAGGTGCATGTATTGCAGATTTAGATAATACTGCTTGTTCAGATAACTATCAAAAAGAGGCATTGCGAAATTTGTTTGTGCTTCTAAACAACAGAGTAGTCGGGCTTATTAATGGAATTGCTGCAGCTAGCAGACATGAAAATCAGTTGCCGGAATTTTACAAGGGTGGAGAAGCGAGAGAAAAATATGATATACAAAATGAATTATTTGAGAAGAAATATGAATAGGAAAAAAGACATAATCTTAGTGCTATTTTTTTTAGCTTGTCTAACATCTAGTTGTTCTGACATATATTCGAAGCCAATTCAAAGGGTCAAGGGACAAGAACAAGTTAAAAAAAATAATGAAGAAAGGCTTAATAAGACATTGCCAATCACAGTAGTAAATCGGCCAATATTTTGGACGGAAAATAGAGAAAAATTAATTCGTGAATATGCACAAATGCACTATAATAAGAACATAACGCGGATTATTCCTCAAGTAGTTGTAGTTCATTGGACTGCATCAGAAGATTGTGATGGTGTTTATCAATATTTTTATAATGAAACTATGGACGATGATGGTGGGGGAAGACTTAATGTAACGTCACATTTTCTGGTTGATAAAGATGGAACGATTTATGCATTAACACCGGAAAACGTATTAAACAGGCACGCAATAGGCTATAATTGGTGTGCTATAGGAATTGAGAACGTCGGTGGCAGCGAGGGTAAGGAAAATCTTACGGAAGCACAAGCAAAGGCCAATATTGATTTAATTAAATACTTGAAAAGTAAGTATCCTACTATAGAATATGTTTGGGGGCATTACCAACAGAATAAAGCAAAAGCAAGTGGCTTGTTTATTGAAAATGTTCCAGATTATTATGCCGATAAAATTGATCCAGGAGAAAAGTTTATGCTACAGTTAAAAGCGGGGTTGAAAAAAGAAGAATTGAGGTTTTATATTTAGGAATGTCAATAACGAATTAAAATGTCACCCCCCATTTTAAAGAAATGGGGGGTGACATTTTTTCTCGATAGTTTACAAGGTGACATTATCATATGATAATCACAGCATATAAAAATTTCTTGCTTGACTTGTAGTGGACTCCAAGTGCTAGACTTCGTTATAAGGTACTAATACTTATGAAATGAGGCGGCGACATGAGAAGAAAAATAGAGAAAATTCTTGCTATGGCAGTTTTAGCGACAATGACTGGTGCTTGCGGCAGCATATCTGCAGCTGTTCCCAATAGTCCCATGGAAACGAGAACAGGAAATACCTCTACAGTATATTTTACTAGGGATTTAAGTGCAAAAGGCTTAGAGAAGATTTACAGTAAAATCAACAAGGAGTTAACAGGTAAGGTAGCTATTAAGCTACATACCGGAGAAAAGAATGGTCCCAATATTTTGCCCAGAGAGTGGGTACAGGCGTTGCAAAAAGATATTCTCAATAGCACTATTGTAGAGACCAATACCTTATATGAGGGTGATCGGTATACCACCGCCGGGCATAGAGAGACCTTGAAGGTCAATGGATGGACCTTTAGCCCCGTAGATATTATGGATGAGGATGGGGATGTGGATCTACCTGTTAAGGATGGTTTTCATTTAAAGAAAGTTGCTATGGGTAAAAACATTATGAATTATGATTCCATGCTGGTATTAACTCATTTTAAGGGCCATGCTATGGGTGGCTTTGGTGGTTCTATGAAGAATATTGCCATTGGTAATGCTTCAGGGCAAGTTGGCAAAAAGGAAGTTCATGGTGTGGAGGTGCCTCCTGCTGATTGGGGCAAATGGCCGGCCAAGGAAGTATTGATGGAAAACATGGCGGATTCTGCTAAGGCTACGGTGGACCATTTTGGCAAAAAGATTGCCTTTATTAATGTTTTGCGTAATATGTCCGTAGACTGTGACTGCGCAGGTATTAGAGCGGCGAAACCCACTATCCCGGATATCGGTATTTTTGCTTCCACCGATATACTAGCTGTGGATCAAGCCTCTATTGATGCTGTTTACGCTCTGCCAGATGCTAAAAATCATGACCTTAAAGAAAGAATTGAAAGTCGCGTTGGCTTGCGTCAGCTTTCTGCCATGAAAGAGCATCATATGGGCAATGATAAGTATGTTATTGTAGATTTGGATAAGTAAAGAAAACTCAGGATCAGGCTAAGCGAAAAGTACCGTCTAAGTAGGCAGGGGATGAACCCAAGCTGCTTAGGCGGTACTTTTTGTGTCTAAATATTTGGTAGGACGAAGAGCAGAGTATTAATTCGGGGATTTTGTCATAGTTGAGATTATATTTGCTTGTAAAGTTTTAAAAAGGGAAGCGGAAGTTAGGTTACTCATAAAGCAACTTTATGCAATAAAAAATCCAGCATATTATAGTGGATAATCCCAGCCCTTTCTAGGGTAAATGGGTCTAGTGAAATAACATATTTGGGATAGTTGTCCGGAATTTTTTCTAAAGCACCAAATTCGCGCTCCATAGTTTTTTCGTTGTTAAGAAGATAAGCAACTTGTATATAGATCCGTTTACCATTTAATTCGGCAACAAAATCAATTTCGTTGTTCCATAATTTCCCTATAAAAACCTTGTAGCCACGAGCGATAAGTTCATTGTAGCATAATGTTTCCATAATATAATTGTATTCGTCTTTAACACGATTTTTTTTCAAATGAAAAAAGCCTAAATCAGAAACATAATATTTTTCCTCAAAAGCTAGCATTCTTTTGCCCCTAATATCATAGCGAGAAACTTTATCACAAATGCAAGCATCTATAATGTTTTTTAAATAGTTATATACTAAAGGTGAAGAAACTTTTTCTCCAGAAGAGGTCAAGGCGTTGGCGATGGCATTTCCCGAGACTGTTAAAGAAGAATTACCGATAACATAATTCAAGACTTTTTCTAAAAGAAGTGGGGAGGTGACATTGTTACGAGTTATAATATCCTTGAAAACAATAGCCTCGTAGATATTACTTAATATAATTTCTTTGCTGGTATTGTCCTCAATCCCACATACTAAGGGCAAACCGCCATAGGTGATATATTCTTTGAAGAGAATATTGTAGTCTATAGATTTTTGGTCACTTTTGTATTGGCAAAACTCTGAAAAGGTGAAAGGTAAAATTTTAAAAGATAGGGTCCGCCCACTTAAGTGGGTAGCTAATTCTCCTGCTAGTAACTTAGAGTTGGATCCTGTTATGAAGATACTAACGTTATGAGTGGAGCGGAAGGAATTTACGACCAATTCAAATTGATGAACTTCTTGAATTTCATCAAAAAATAAGTAGTATTTGGCCGTGGTCTTTAACTGAGCATTAATATATTCGTATAATTTTTGTGGTTCTGTTAGTTTCTGGTTTTTAAAATCTTCAAAGTTTAGGTAGATAATTCGGTCCTTTGGAATATTATTTCGGCTAATTTCATCAATTATTTGGTGAAGTAAAGTGGATTTGCCGCAGCGTCGTATGCCGGTAATTACTTTGATCATTTCAGAATCATAAAATGGTCTAATCCGGTCTAGATATAGTGTTCTGACAATCATGGTAGCACACATCCTTCCTTATACTTAAAAATTATAGCAAGAAACAGCGAAAACATCAATAGTATTAATAATAATTAACACTATTGATGTTTTCGTTGTTAGTGTTAATTATTATTAATACTAAAGGCGGAAATGTTATTTTTTTAAAAAGAGAGCATTCATTGATTGATGGATAGATATTACAAATCGTGGATAAATTGTTAAGTTTTTGTTAACAGATGAGGCCCAGAGTAGTAAAATATATTTGTAAGTTGTTGTTAAAATGAGGGGAGGATGAAATTAGTGGGAGAATTGTGGCAGAAGTATCAAAGGATTCCGTTGGTGTATAAAATGGTTACAGGTATGATTTTAGGTGTTATTGCAGGTGCAACTATGGGACAGGGGGCATTGTGGTTTTCACCCTTGGGGAAATTTTTCTTAACCCTGTTAAAAGCTATTGCCTTGCCGTTAGTAATTGTTAATTTAATTGCGGGTATTGCAGCCTTGGATGATCCGCAAGCCTTTGGGCGCATTGGCGGCAGAATTATTCTTTATTATATTGTTACCAGCGCCATTGCTCTAGTGGTAGGAGTTGTTATTGCTACTATCATTCAGCCGGGGATTAATTTGCCGTTGGAAGGTACTTATAAGGGAGTTGTAGGTAAATTGCCTACAGTAGGAGAAACTCTTTTAAGCTTGGTTCCCGGCAATTTATTTAAGGCCATGACCGCAGGGCGTTTTGACCAGGTCGTAGTTATGAGTGCTTTTGCCGGTTGTGCGCTATTACAATTACCGGAGGCTCCCAGAAAGCGTTTAACGGTAGTGTTTCAGGATTTATCTGAATTAATGAGTAAGGTTGTAGGTATAGTTATGATTCTGGCTCCCTATGGTATTTTTGCTTTAGTGGCCGGTTCTGTGGGTAAATATGGTAGTAAAATTTTTGGTACCTTAGCTAAATATGTGGGTAGTGTATATTTAGGAATTTTGGTTATGTGCTGTGTTTATGCTCTTTTTGTTTATATTTTTACCGGTATTAAGCCTAAAGAATTTTTCAGCAAGGCTTTTAAAATTATGGTTACGGCTTTCAGTACTTGTTCCAGTACTAGCTCCATTCCCATTAATATGGAATGTGCGGATAAATTGGGTGTACCTAAAAAGGTTTCTGCTTTCACGATTCCCTTGGGAGCACAAATTAACAAGGATGGTACCTGCGTGTGCTTAACTACAGTGTTTATTTTAACGGCTCAAGCTATTGGCACACCGGTGGATTTGGGACTTTTAATTAAAGTAATTGTTCTTGGACTTATTTTAACCACCGGTTCCGGGGCCATTCCCAGTGGGATGTTAGTAATTTTAGCGGTTTTACTGGAATCCTTGGGTTTCCCGTTGGAAATAGTCGGTATTGTAGCCGGAGTTCATGCGTTTAATGATATGGGTATGACTATGATAAATTGTTTAGGCGATTTGTCCGGTACTACCATTGTGGGCAATTATGAAAAGAAGCGCAGAGAGAGTTTAGGAGAAGCGGAATAATTTTAAGATAAATAAACTAGTCACTTTTGGCTGGGCAAAATAATAAAATAACACCCCATAATGGGGTGTTATTTTATTTGTAGGATAGTTTTAAATATTG
>CAZTGQ010000118.1:0-5790 GCA_964613345.1 uncultured Acidaminococcales bacterium
GGCTCTCATGGCACTACGCATCTTAATGGTTTTTCTTGATGCTTTAAAACGATTTTCTTGGCAAACAGTTCCCTTGTCTGTACTCACTGCTATATAAACAAGACCTACCGGTTGTGTTTGGGTACCTCCACCAGGCCCAGCTATACCGGTAATGGCTACACCCAAAGTAGTATGAAAAAGCTCACGTACTCCTTGGGCCATTTCCTTGGCAGTTTCTTCGCTAACTGCACTATAGCGTTCTAGAGTTTCCTCTCGCACACCTAAAACTTTATGTTTTGCCATATTGCTATAGGACACCACGGAGCCTAATAAATACTCTGAACTCCCGGGAATGTCTGTAATCATACTGGAGGCTAGACCTCCGGTGCAGGATTCAGCAAAGCTGATAGTCATATCCCCTGCTTTTAATTTTTTGCCTAAGGATTCTGCCAGTGTTTCGTAATCTACACCGTAAATATATTTACCACAGCGCTTACGAACCTCCAGCTCTAGAGCTGCATTGAGTCCTTCAGCCTCAGCTAAATCATTACCCTTTGCAGTAATTCTGACAACAATCTCTCCCCTTCTAGCATAGATAGCTAAGGTCGGATTAGATTGACCTAAAATTAAATCATCTAAAAGAGTTGCTACCATGGATTCACTAACGGCTTTCAAATGAAGAACCCTTGAATGAATAACCCCTTGAGCAGCAAATTCCTGTCGCAAAAAAGGTAAGACCTCTGTGCTGAAGACATGCTCTGTTTCTTGTGGTGGCCCTGGCAGTAAAATGATAATTTTACCTTGAGGAGTTTTTACGCCAAGACCAGGTGCTGTACCTACATCATTATTAAAAACTATGGCACCTTGAGGTACATAAGCCTGTTTTTTATTATTGTCAGTCATCACAATATTGCGTTCTTGAAAATAACTATTAAGCTTCTGTAGCCAAAAATCACTTAATTCCAGAGGTAAAGCAAGAAGCTGAGCTACCATTTCCTTAGTGATATCTCCCCTGGTTGGTCCCATGCCACCGGTAGTGATAACAATATCAGCTCTTTTTAGAGCAATATCTAAAGTACTTAAAAGCCTTTCTGGATTATCCCCCACTGTTGTTTGATAGAGGACATTAAAGCCTGCATCATTAAGCTGACGGGATAAATAAGGAAAATTAGTATTTAAAATTTCCCCCAAGAGCAGCTCCGTACCGGTATTGACTATTTCTACAATCATTTTTGCGGGCCTCCCACCACTTCGCCTACAAGCTCATAGGTAAAGCCTTGATTAAACTTAACTTGATAAAAGCTTCCTACAGTTAAATTAGCACCATTTTCCAGGAAAATAGTACCATCCACATCAGGTGCTTCCCAAGGAGAACGTCCATAAGCTAGGGTGGGATTGTCAGCATCAAAGCCTTCTACCACCACGGTGTCCTCTTTGCCTTCTCTAGCCTCATTTATTTCTTCGGAAATTTGAGCTTGCAAGGCCATCAACCTATGATAGCGATCTTCCTTTATTTCCTCAGGAACTTGGTTAGGCATTTTCGCTGCAAGAGTTCCCTCTTCCTTGGAATAGGTAAAAACTCCTGCACAGTTAAATTTCATTCTGGAAGTGAAATCCAATAGTTCCTGGAACTGCTTCTCAGTTTCACCGGGAAAGCCTACAATAAAAGTAGTGCGAATACAAATAGAAGGAATTCTGGCTCTAAGCTTATTAATCAAAGCTTCTACCTGAGCTCTAGTATCACGTCTGCGCATGGACTTTAATAGAGAGTCACTGGCATGCTGCAGAGGTAGATCAACATAGGCACAAACCTTAGAACAAGCTGCATAAGCTTCTATAAGCTCATCACTAAAGCTTTCAGGATAGGAATACATTACTCTAATCCACTTTAGCTCCGGCAAAGCATTTAAATCCTTTAGCAGCTCTGCTAAGCGCAGAGACCCATAGAGGTCCTTACCGTATTGGGTAGTATCTTGAGCTACTACAATTATTTCTCGTACTCCCTTATGCACTAGGTCTTTAGCTTCCGCAAGAATTTCTTCATAAGGCCTTGATCTATAGGGTCCTCGAATAAGAGGAATAGCGCAGAAGGAGCAGTAATTATTACAGCCCTCAGCAATTTTCAAATAGGCACTATAGCTCGGCGTAGTTAAAACTCTGGTACTGGGCTGAGAATATTTTCCCGGTGGCTCCACATAGATAAATCTTTCACCTAAGAGCAAACGGTCAATTACTGTGCCAATTTCATTATAGCATTCAGTTCCCATAATTCCATCTATTTCTGGCAAATCCTGAAATAGCTCCTTAGCATAGCGCTGACCTAAACAGCCCGTTACAAGGATTTTTTTCTTAGCATCTTGCTTTTTAAATTCTGCCATTTGTAAAATTGTGTTAATGGATTCTTCCTTCGCACTCTCTATAAAACCGCAGGTATTAATGATAATTAAATCCGCCGTAGCAGGTTCATTGGTAATAATCCAGTTTCTAGCTTTAATAAGACCAAGCATTACCTCTGAATCCACTAAATTCTTGGGACAGCCCAAGCTCACAACACCAATCTTCACTCTGGTTCTCCTTTGAAGAAATTATTTCTTAAAAATCTTCGTGCCTTCGCCCCACTCTTTTTCTCCGTAAGGTACTTCCTTGCCATTAACCTTGATTACCACATTACGAATGGCACCTAAATTAACCTTTACTTCATTATTCCCCTTATAAATTCTAGTAGCACCCTTGGGAATAATAGCAGCCTCTAAGCCATTGCCATCAGCAGTTACCTGGGTCCAAACAGGCTCCTTATAGGTTATTTCTACCACTACTCCATTACCGCTTCCCTTAGATGCTGTATCCGTAGTGGCTTTCTTCACATCCTTGTCAGCAGCAGCCTTAGAGGAATCTGTCTTTTTCTCCTCTTTGGCAGTACTATTGGAGGTCTCCAATTTATTATCAACATTTTTAGCTGGCTTTTATGTAGAATTAGGAGACTTAATCCCTGACACAAGCTTACCAGACACACTACCCATGCTGGTAGGACGAATATTACCAAACATAAAATAGCCAATCACGCCGGCAAAAGCAATGAAAAGCAGAAGAAAGACTGCTGCAAAGATTTTAAAGTTAAAGAAGGAACTACTGGTTTTAACCGATGCTGCTTCTTTCTTTTTAACGATATCAACCGGCTTGTGTTCTATGACTTCAGGCTCTTGAGGAGGAGCTACCGAAGCACTCTGCTCCAAGGCTTCCTTTGTATCGGGAAGAATGCTTGAAGTCACCTCTAATTTTTGCGTAGCATCACTAACCTCGGTCTGAGGTAAGCCTTCGTCAGGCTCAACCTCCTCCTCTACAGTCTCATAGAGATTATCATAAATGAAATTCTTAATATCCTCCCAAGCATTTTTTAGACTTTCCCCTAAGGTGTTTTTATGCTTGGTTCTTTGCTTATTTCTTGTAACTACAGCATCCACTGCAGCTTGAATTTGATCCTCTGAGGGAGCTGCTTTATCCAGTATTTCCTCTACCACTGCACTGTCTAAAGTAGCAACTGTGTTTTTAACATCTGCGGCAATAGTGGTTTTGTATTCCTCCACCAAAGCATTACCGTCCACCTCAAGAAAGTTTCCATAATTTCTAATGAAGCCTTTAATAAAAACATCTCCTGGTATTTTGGCATAATCACTTTTTTCTAAGGCTTCCAGATATTGGGCTCTAATACCTGTTCCTGTGGCCACGTCTTCAATAGACATATGCTTTTCTGTGCGCAAGCGTTTTAAATATTCACCTATATTACTCATCTGTCTGTCCCCCTTGCTTAGCGGTAAAGAATTTTTCTTCTATTACAGCCGGACTCATAATTAAGCTTCTAGGCTTGCTACCATCAGCAGGACCTACAATACCCAATTCCTCCATGGTATCAACCAATCTAGCAGCCCTTGTGTAGCCAATGCGGAATTTACGCTGGAGCATAGAAGAAGATGCTTGTTGAGTAGCCATTACTAAGCGTACAGCATCCTCAAAAAGATCATCTAAGCCAGCTTCATTCCCCTCGCCGCCATCACCGACAGCGCCAGGTTTTTTACTGCCGTTTAATTCCTGAGTAGTAACTTCTTTTTCTATTTGCTGCGGAATGTTTTGAGCCTTGATGAAATCAACCACTCTAGACAATTCATCGTCAGCGATAAATGCTCCCTGGACGCGCACCGGTTTAGTAGCGCCAATGGGATTAAAGAGCATATCACCCTTGCCTAAAAGCTTTTCTGCTCCTGACAAATCTAAGATAGTACGTGAATCTATTTGGGAGGAAACAGCAAAAGCAATTCTGGAAGGAATGTTAGCCTTGACAATACCTGTAATAACATCTACAGATGGTCTTTGTGTAGCTAAGATTAGATGAATACCTGCTGCTCTGGCCTTTTGAGCCAAACGCAAAATTGCATCCTCTACGTCCACGGCTGCCACCATCATTAAATCAGACAACTCATCAATAATAATAACAATAAAGGGCAATTTTTCTTCTGCCACTTCGTTGTAGTCATCAATTTTACGTACTGAGGTTTTGGCAAATAAACCATAACGTCTTTCCATTTCCACAACCGCCCAATGAAGTGCGGAAGCCGCCTGTTTAGCACCGGTAACCACGGGGCTAAGTAAATGAGGAATCCCATTATAATTGGTCAGTTCTACCACCTTAGGGTCAACTAAAATCAGCTTAACCTCTTCAGGTGTGGCTCTAAATAAAAGACTGGCGATAATAGTATTAATACATACGCTCTTACCTGAACCGGTAGAACCAGCTACTAGCAAATGGGGCATTTTACTAAGATCTGCAATTATAACATTGCCAGAAATATCCTTACCTAAGCCCACACAGAGCTTACCCTTAGCATTGCGCAGAGCTTGACAGTCTATAATACTACGGAAGCTAACTGCCTCCGTTGTTTTACTAGGCACCTCAAGGCCAATAGCAGCCTTGCCTACAATGGGTTCAATTCTCACACTGCTAACAGCTAGCTTTAAAGCAATATCATCAGCTAGATTTTGAATTTTATTAACCTTCACGCCTGGTGCCGGAGCTAATTCAAACCTTGTTACTGAGGGGCCCTTAGTAACATCTACCAAGGTCGCTCTTACGCCAAAGTCCACCAAGGTTTGCTCAATGATAGCACTTTGATTACGAATTTCTTCTTTAGCATCCTTCTTATTTGTTTTAATTTCAGGATGAAGTAGATTAAAGGGTGGATGAACATAGGTGTCATCTCCAGGCTCTCTATGAGGAGGCAAAACTGGTTTATAAGCCTTGGCTTCCTCCTTAGGACTAGAAGCAACCTGGCTAGAAGTATTATCCTCAATCTCTTGAGGATTAAACTTCAAAATAGGTTGGACTATATCCTTAGGATCATCCTCTAAGAGCTCTTGATAAGCCTTAGCCTTAGCTAAACGATCTGCTTCTTCAGCTCTGCTTTGATCATAAAAACTACTTTGCTCTTTTCTTTTAAGCTTATAATCCTCTAGCTTTTGGGCAGCATTCACTGCGCCATGCTTTACACCCTCCCCTGCCTTTTGCAGAGAGGAGCCCAAGGAAAATTTACCTGTAAGAACAATACCGGTCAAAGTCGTTACTAATAAAACAATTAAAGTGCCGGCGCTGCCCAGCACTTTCTTTAAGGCAAAAACAATGGAGCCACCTAAAAGCCCTCCACCTAAGGGCAATTGCTCCGGCATAATTTCCTCACCGGCTGGTACAACTACATAGTGAAATAAGCTTAAAAGAGAAATAAAGATTAATGCCCATTGCTTTTGCAAATGCTTCGCAATATG
>CAZTGQ010000119.1:0-758 GCA_964613345.1 uncultured Acidaminococcales bacterium
AAAGGTAGAAAAGACTAGAATGTCTTTTCTACCCCAACATTTATTATAGAACCAATTAAAACCGATTAATAATCGGTTTTAATTTTAATCAAACATTCTATAGAATATTTGATATAGAAAAGGAGGAAGAATATGGAGCAGATTTTGATGGCTAGGGGGGCTAGGACTGTTGTAGATGTATGCTTAGGTACTAAGCCCGGCGAAACGATTTTAGTGGTAACGGAGGTGGCTAAAATCGAAATTGCCAAGGCAGTGGCAACAGCTGTAAAAGCAAGAGGGGCGATTCCCTTGTTAATGGTGATGGAATCTAGACAGAGAGATGGTCAGGAGCCACCACAACCTGTAAGTGCAGCTATGAAAGAAAGTGATGGCTTTGTTTGTGTGGTGGGGAAATCAATCACTCATACTCAGGCTGTAAAGGATGCTTGTGAGGCAGGATCTCGAGGCATTATGTTAACTCAATTTGAACCACAATTTATGGAGCATGGTGGTCTGGAAGCTGATTTCCCAGCGGCAGCCAGAGATTGTAAAGCTATTGCGGCAGCTATGGGTGGTGCTAAAAGGTTACGCCTGACCTCCCCTTCTGGTACGGATTTAACTTATTCAGCGGAGGGCAGACGGTATAATGCGATGTACTGCATGGTAAAACCGGGAGAATTTGCCCCAGTACCTACAGTGGAAGCAAATGTTTCTCCAGTGGAGGGCAGTGCTGAAGGTGTTATTGTGGCAGATGCCAGCGTGCCTTATGTAGGCATTGG
>CAZTGQ010000119.1:768-5788 GCA_964613345.1 uncultured Acidaminococcales bacterium
GCCAATTACCTGTAAGGTTAAGGGAGGAAAAATAGTTTCCATTGAAGGCGGAGAACAAGCTAGGCAATTACAGCAGGACCTTGCTGCGAAGAAGGACCCCAACGTTTATAATATAGCAGAAAATGGTATAGGCCTAAATTCCAGCTGTAAATTTGTAGGCTTTATGTTGGAGGATGAAGGCGTTTATGGTTCAGCGCATATTGGTATTGGTACAAGTATTACTCTGGGTGGTGTGGTAAAGGCTGCCTGTCATTACGATTTAATAATGCGCGATGCTACTCTGGAGGTTGATGGAAAGATTATATTAGAAAATGGTAAGGTTAAAATTTAGAAGAACAAAATTAGGAGGTATGAAAATGGCTAATGTAGAAAAAAAGTCTTTTTCCGGAGGACTTCTAAACAGATTTTTGGGCGCAGTGGAAAGAGTTGGTAATAAATTGCCTCATCCCATTGTGTTGTTTGCTTTATTTGCTTTGGCTATTATAGTTTTATCAGGTATTTGTGCAGCTATTGGTTTTTCTGAAAGTGGATATTTGGTAGATAGGGCCACAGGAGGGGTTAAGCTTCAAACCATTAAGGTTGTCAGTTTATTTAATCTCAAGGGCATTGCCTATATGCTAACTAAAATGGTAAGTAATTTTACAGGCTTTGCTCCCTTAGGAACAGTTTTAGTAGCTATGTTAGGTGTTGGCGTAGCTGAAAGTAGTGGCTATATTAATTCTTTACTTAAAAGGACCGTGGAAATAACTCCACGTAAACTTATTACTCCCATTCTGGTTTTCTTAGGAGTTATGTCTAACATTGCTGCAGATGCCGGTTATGTAGTACTCATTCCTATTGGTGGATTGATGTTTATGGCTTACGGAAGACATCCCTTAGCCGGACTTGCAGCAGCCTTTGCCGGTGTGTCCGGTGGTTTTTCTGCTAATCTTTTGATTGGTACTTTAGATCCGCTTTTATCAGGCATAACTAATGAAGCCATCAAAATTGTTAATCCAAGCTATATGGTGCAACCAACCTGCAATTGGTATTTTATGGTAGCATCTACCTTTTTAATTACTATTGTAGGTACTGTGATTACAGAAAAATTAATAGAACCAAGATTAGGATCATACCATAAAAGTGAGGCTTTATCTGATATTGATGTGGCAACTCCCTTGGATAGCAAAAAGATAAAGGCTTTAAAATGGGCAAACCTTACCTTTGTGGGTATGGTTGTAGCTATGATTTTAATTCTTATTCCTGAAAACTCTTTTTTACGTAATCCACAAACAGGTAGCTTAATTAACAAAGCTCCTTTTATGGATGGTATTATCCCCATTATTATGTTCTATTTTATGATGCCGGCGGTGGTCTACGGTAAGGTAGCCGGTACCTTCAAAAGTCATAGAGATGTTTGCGCTGCAATGGGCAAGAGTATGGCTACTATGAGCAGTTATATAGCCTTAGTATTCGTTTCTGCACAATTCATTGCTTATTTTAAATATACACAAATCGGTACAGTTTTAGCCTTAAAGGGAGCTAATTTCTTTGCTTCTGCAGGTTTCCATCCGATTATTATTATGGTTCTTTTTGTTATTTTCTCTGCTTGTGCAAATCTATTGATGGGTTCAGCTTCTGCAAAATGGACCTTCTTAGCACCTGTCTTTGTACCTATGTTTATGCTTTTAGGTTTTTCTCCGGAATTAGTACAATGCGCTTATCGTATTGGTGATTCTTGCACCAATCTTATAACACCCTTAATGAGTCAATTTGCTACCATCGTTATTTTCACCAGACGATATGATGAAAATGCCGGTATTGGTACGTTAACCTCCATGATGCTACCGTATTCTGTATCTTTCTTGGTAGTATGGACTATTATGCTTATTGCTTGGATGTTCCTAGATTTACCACTAGGACCGGGCGCTTATCTCATGCTTAAGTAAAAAGGAGCAAACCATGATTAATATAGAACGTTTAAAAAATAAATTTCTAAGCTATGTTACTATTGCCAGCGAAAGCAATAAAGAAAAAGCAATGTGTGATTATCTTAAAAATAGTTTAGAAGCTCTGGGATACAAGGTGATGACCTATGCACCTCTACAAGAATATCCATCTACAGGTTATACTTTGGAGGTAGTTGTGCCGGGAGATGCTTCTTTAGAGGGGATAATTTTAGCGGCACATGTAGATACTGTAACACCGGGAGAAAATGTGCAGCCACACATAGACAATGATGGTTATGTGCGTAGCTTGGGTGATACGGTTTTAGGCGGAGATGATAAGTCAGGGGTAGCTGCTTTAATGGAGCTTTTAGAAGCTCTCAAGGAAAAAGAGGTAAGACATTGTCCTCTTCAAATATTTTTCACCATCCAGGAGGAAATCGGTTGCTTAGGAAGTAGAGCTATTCCACAGGAGAAACTGGCTTTTAAGCAAGCAGTAGTTCTTGACTCCAGTGGTGATGTGGGACGAGTGGTGATATCTTCTCCGGGGCATTTAAAAATTGCCAGTACTATTTTAGGCAAGGCTTCTCATGCGGGCAATAATCCTGAGGGTGGTATTAGCGCTATTAGAGTCATGGCCAAAGCTATAGAAAATATGCATTTGCAGAGAATTGATGAAGAAACCACTGCTAATATAGGTAGTTTTATAGCTGAAGGCGCTACCAATATTATTTCTGAAAAGGCAAGTATAACTGCAGAAATTCGCAGCCGTAATCCTGAAAAGCTTCGCGCAGAAGAGCGACATATGTATTCAACCTTGGTGGATGCTTGTGCCAGTATGGGTGCACAATTAGAATATGAAATTACAGGAGAGTCCTTTGGGTATAATATCTCACCATCTTCGTCGGTGTTAAAACGTTTAGAAAGAGCTTGTGATAAAGTCGGTTGCCATTTTTTCACAGCAGCCTCCGGTGGTGGCAGTGATGCGAATGTCTTTAATCAAAGAGGCATAACAGCAGTTAATATCGCTACCGGTATGGAAAAGGTTCATGGCAAGGAAGAAAGAATTTCTTTGCTTAATTTAACTCGCTGCGGCCAGCTATTATGGTATTTAGTCACGGATAGTTGTAGCGAAAATTAAATTATAACGCACAAAAGCACATCTTCTTTGAAGATGTGCTTTTGTGCGTTAGGGTGAGCTTATTTATTTTCTTCTGACCAATCTAATGCTACCTGAGCGTAAACGGCAGCAGCTAGGGGTAGAGCCTCCTCATTAAAAATAATATGAGGATTATGCTGACCTAATCTTTTGGCTTCATCGGCTACGCCGGCGCCAATAACCAGATGAGCGGAGGGAACCATTTCGCTGATGACGGCAAAATCTTCGGAGCCCATGACGGAAAGATTATCCTGAAAAACAGATTGAGGATAAACTTTTTTAATGCTCCTTAGTGCCAATTCCTCTAGGGGAATATCACAGGTAAGACTGGGGACCTGATGCAGGCTTTCTACTTCTACCTTACTTCTATAGGTTAAGCCAACTCCTTGAGCTACTTCTCCTATTCTTTTGATGAGTAACTGGGTGACAGGTTTTTCAAAGGTTCGCAGGGTACCTTGCAAAACAGCTGTTTCCGGAATGACATTGGAGGCAAGACCAGCATTAAAACTACCAATAGTTAGAGTGGCTTTAGCTTCAGGAGGACATTCTCTAGCTATAAGAGACTGCAGAGCCAAATAAATTTGTACACCGGTGTTAATAGGGTCGATGCATTTTTCCGGTTGTGAACCATGACCGCCGTGTCCGGTGATAGTAATTTTAAAAACATAGGCAGCAGCCATGGGCGTAGGTAGACCGTAGGCGAAGGTACCTAGCTCCGTATTAGCAAAGACATGCATAGCAAAAGCAGCATCTACCTTGGGATTTTCTAAAATACCATGCTTAACGGCTTCGTAAGCGCCTTGAAAGGTTTCCTCTGCAGATTGGAAGAAAAGCTTTACGGTAACGGCAAGATCATTTTCCCGTGCCTTTAGCAGCTTTGCTGCACCTAGAAGATAGGCGGCGTGCATATCATGACCGCAGGCGTGCATATAGCCGTTGGTGGCGGCAAAGGGTAATCCGCTTTCTTCCTTCAAGGGTAGAGCATCCATATCTGAGCGGAGCAGGAGACATTTATCTCCTTTGCCAATGGTAGCAATTACGCAGGAACAATCCTCATAAACCTGATAATCTATGCCCATCTTTGTAAGCTGTTGGGTAATAAAGGATACCGTCTGTGGTAGTTGCAACCCAATTTCCGGTATTTGATGGAGAGCTCTGCGCCAATTAATAATTTCCGAGGATAATTTCAGCGCCTCTTGATATAGGTCGTTACTCATAGCCTTTCCTCCTTGTATGAAGTATTTGTATTTGTATGCTTAAAAATCACTGCTATAGTTAGCTCACTACTACGGGAGACACATGGACCATACAGTGTTTTACTTCCGGGAAGGATTTTTCTAAGGAGTGATGGACATGCTCAGCAATATCGTGAGCCTGATAGAGAGTCAAATCACCGTCGGCAGAAATATCGATGTCCACATAATATTTGGCACCAAACATACGGCAGCGGATATTGTCAATACCTGCTACACCTGGTTGATTGAGGACATGCTTTTTCATGGCTTCCGTCATTTCGTTATTACAGGAGTGGTCCACCAGCTTGTTTGTAGCATCGGAGAAAATATTTTTAGCAGCGGCAATAATCATGAGACAAATAATTAGAGAAGCAAGAGAATCCATGATGGGGTAACCCATGATGGCACCGCCGATACCGACAAAGGAACCAATGGAGGACAGAGCATCACTACGATGATGCCAAGCATCGGCCAGAAGAGAACCGGAATTAATTTTATCAGCTATTATTTTAGTGTAGCGATACATAAGCTCTTTAACCACGATGGAAACAACGGCAGCGATTAGAGGCATCATAGTGGGTAGAGCCACATGTTTATATTCACCGGTGAAAATATTTTTGCAACCCTCGTAACCAATAGCCAGTCCTGTCATGCCTAGAAGAATAGCTAGGAGTAAGGAGGCGATGTATTCTAATTTTTCA
>CAZTGQ010000120.1:0-5754 GCA_964613345.1 uncultured Acidaminococcales bacterium
GAGGTAGACGTGGATTAGATATCGTTAAGGCTATTCAGGGTAATGGTAAGGTA
Source organism: uncultured Acidaminococcales bacterium (assembly GCA_964613345.1). GTDB lineage: Bacteria > Bacillota > Negativicutes > Acidaminococcales > Acidaminococcaceae > CAZTGQ01. The sequence continues at coordinate 54 of CAZTGQ010000120.1, forward strand.
GCAGTGGTAATCAGTGATGTGGATTACGATGACACAACTGAGGTGGATGCTAAGCTTCTGCATTGGGCTAAGGAGTATGGCGGAATAGTAGCAACCAATGACTTTAATCTTAGCAAGGTAGCAGAAATTCAAGGCGTCAAGATTTTAAATATTAATGATTTAGCTAATGCGGTTAAACAGGCCGTACTGCCCGGTGAGGAAATGCAAATTTTCCTAGCTAAGGAGGGTAAGGAGCCTGGACAGGCCATTGGTTATTTGGATGATGGTACGATGATTGTAGTAGAGAGCGGTAAACGTTCAGTGAACTTTACGGTACCGGTTTTAGTAACCTCAGTTTTACAAACATCAGCTGGCAGAATGATTTTTGCTAAGCTAAAATAATTAGGTGGTTTTATGGAAAAGCTCATAGTTTTAATAGCAGCTGCAGGACAGGGCAAGCGTATGGGCCTGGGCTTCAATAAGGTTTTGGCTAGGCTGGGAGATGTGCCCCTTTTAGTTAAAAATTTGCAGGCTGTGGCTTGCGTAGAAAATTTAGATAGGGCACTTATTATCGTGGGGGAGGGTGAGCAAAAGCAGGTTGAAGAGCTTTTGCAGCACTATAGCTCTAGCTTTTTCCCCAGGCTAGCTTGGCAGATAGTTATAGGTGGCAAGGAAAGACAGGATTCTGTAGCTAAGGCTTTAGCTACGCTGCCGGAAAAAACCGGTTGGGTAGCAGTCCATGACGGAGCAAGACCCTTTGCCACGCCAAAGCTTTTTCAAAGGGTGTGGCTGGCAGCAAAGGATACAGGAGCTGCCATTGCGGCAGTACCCTGTAAGGACACGGTGAAGGTAGTGGATAATTTGGGTAATGTAACCTCCACTTTAGACCGCAGCACCTTGATGGCTGTCCAGACCCCTCAGATTTTCCGTTTGGAGCTTTTGCGCAAGGCTTATGCTGAGCTTGCGAAGCATCCTCATTTGGTTACAGATGATGCGGGACTGGTAGAAGAAATAGGTGCTAGGGTAGCTACCGTTTTGGGCTCCTATGAGAATATTAAGATTACTACACCGGAGGATCTTAAGATGTGGGGAGAGCAATGTATGCAGGTAGGCAGTGGTTATGATGTGCATAAGCTTGTGCCTGATAGGAAGTTAATTCTTTGTGGTGTGAATATTCCCAGTCCTTTGGGCTTAGAGGGACATTCTGATGCGGATGTAGCACTGCATGCTATTATGGATGCTCTTTTAGGGGCGGCAGGGCTTGGCGATATCGGTAAGCTTTTTCCCGATACGGACATGACCTTTAAGGATGCGGACAGCAGAATTCTTTTAAGAACCGTCATAACTAGGCTAACGGAATTGGGCTGGAGAGTGAATAATGTGGATGTGACTATCATTGCTCAAGGACCAAAGCTCGCTGCCTATAGAGAAAAGATGAAGGAAAATTTAATGGAGGATTTAAATTTAAAATCCTTTCAGGTTAATGTGAAGGCTACCACTACCGAGCATTTAGGCTTCACCGGTAGAGGAGAAGGCATGGCCGCAGAGGCTGTAGCTACAATTATAAAATGAATTTTTGGGAGGCATAATTATGGAGAAGGAAATGCGGGTTAGGTTTGCACCCAGCCCTACAGGGCCATTTCACATTGGTGGAGCTAGAAGTGCCTTGTTTAATTGGCTTTTAGCTAGAAAAGAAAAGGGAAAATTAGTTTTAAGAATTGAAGATACTGATAGAGACCGTTCTAAACCGGAATTTGAAGAAAATATTAAGGCTGCTCTTAAGTGGCTGGGCATTAAGTGGGACGAGGGTATTGATGTAGGAGGAGAGTATGGCCCTTATCGCCAAATGGAGCGTTTAGAGCTTTACCAAAAATATACGGAACGTTTGTTGGCTGAGGGCAAGGCTTATTATTGCTATTGTACTCCTGAGGAGCTAGAGGCAGAAAGAGAAGCTCTTAGTGCTGAGGGTAAGATGCCTCGTTATTTAGGCAAATGCCGAAATCTGTCGCCGGAGCAGAAGGCTCAGTATGAAGCTGAGGGTAGGAAACCCACAGTGCGTTTCAGAGTGCCTGAGGGATTGGATTTAACCTTTAAGGACATGGTTAGAGGTCAGGTACATTTTGAGTCCGATGGTATTGGTGATTTTGTTATTGTTAAGGCAGATGGTATTCCCACCTATAATTATGCTGTGGTTATTGATGACGCGCTAATGCATATTACTCACGTTATTAGAGCAGAGGAGCATTTATCCAATACGCCTAGACAGCTTTTGGTTTATGATGCTTTAGGCTTTACTCGTCCTACCTTTGGTCATATTTCCTTAATTTTAGGTAGTGATAAAAAGAAAATGAGTAAGCGCCATGGTGCTACCTCAGTGGATCAATATAGACAATTGGGTTATTTGCCCCATGCTATTATGAATTTCTTAGCTCTTTTAGGTTGGGCTCCCAGTGACGAAAAGGAAATCTTCACGGAGGAAGAGCTTATAGCAGCTTTTAATATGGACCATGTGGCTAAGAATCCTGCAGTTTTTGATATTGAAAAGTTAAACTGGTTAAATGCGCATTATATGAAGGAGCTAAGTGATGAGGAATATTATGCTTTGGCTCTGCCTCATATGCAGGAGGCTGGCTATTTGACAGGTGAGGAAACTGGGGAGAAGCTGGAATGGCTTCATAAGGTAGTGGCTACAGCTAGAACTCAGGCTTCCTTTGGTGCGGAAATTCCTCAGGCAGTGGCTCTTTATTTCAGCGATAGCTTTGATTTCGAAACTACTGAGGCTCAGGCTGTACTATCGGAGGAAACTGTGCCCTTAGTTATGACAGAATTTTTGACGAAATTATCACAGGCACCTGTCATAGATGGCGCTACGGTGAAGGGTATTTTTAAGACTATCCAAAAGTATAATAAGCTGAAGGGGCAGCAGGTATATATGCCGGTTAGAGTAGCACTTACCGGTAATCAACATGGCCCGGAGTTAGTAGAAATGATTCCCCTTTTAGGATTGGAACGTACTAAGTCGAGAATAATGGCTAGCCTTGCTAAGGTAGGGGTAGTGCTGGAGGGAAAGTAAAATGACCATTAGAGTATATAATACTTTAACCAAGAAAAAAGACGAGTTTGTGCCCAAGGTTCCCGGTAAGGTCGGAATCTATGTTTGTGGTGTGACTCCCTATAATCATCCCCATATAGGTAATGCCAGACCCTTTGTGGTATGGGATGTTATCAAACGTTTTTTTGAACATGAAGGTTATGATGTTACCCATGTACAGAATTTCACCGATGTAGACGACAAAATTATTAATAAGGCCAACGAAGAAAAGGTTACCTGGGATGTTATTTGTAATCGCTACATTGATGCTTATTTTGAGGTTATGGATAAGCTAAGGGTGAAGAGAGCACATATATATCCTAGGGTATCAGAACATATTCCTGACATTATTAAAACTGTGGAGCAGCTTATTGCTAACGGCTATGGTTATGTGGTAGATGGAGACGTGTATTATCGTGTGGAGAAATTTAAGTACTATGGTCAATTAAGTGGCCGTAATTTAGATGATATGATGGCTGGGGCCAGAGTAGATGTTAATGATAAAAAAGAAAATCCCATGGATTTTGCTTTGTGGAAGGCTGCTAAGCCTGGTGAACCTGCGTGGGAGAGCCCTTGGGGGCCGGGAAGACCTGGCTGGCATATTGAGTGCTCTACTATGAGCATGAAGTATTTAGGAGAGAGCTTTGATTTCCACGGTGGTGGCAGTGATTTGATTTTCCCTCATCATGAAAATGAAATTGCTCAGTCAGAGGGCTGCAGCTGTTGTCATCCCTTTGTGCATTATTGGGTGCATAATGGGTTTATCACGGTGAACGAAGAGAAAATGAGTAAATCCTTGGGCAACTTCTTTACCGTGCTGGATATTTTAAAGAGCTTTGAGCCTGAGGTTGTGCGCTTCTTTATTTTAAATACCCATTACAGAAGTCCCTTGGACTTTAGTGATGAAAGATTAACAGAGGCTAAGAGAAGCTTAGAACGTTTAGCTGTAGCCAAGGAAAATCTAGCTGCTTTAAGTAAGGTTATTAGCGTAGGACCTACTGAAGAAACCATGGCCAAGCGTGAAGCTGTAAGCAAGATGGTGCTTGATTTTATGGAGGCTATGAGAGATGATTTTAATACTGCCTTAGCCATTAGCTATATGTTTGCCCTAGCCAAGGAAATTAATATTTATCACCAAGCAGTGATGGTTGGTGGAGCTAAGCCAGATGGTAAATTAGTTGATCTTATGGGCAAGGCTTTCCAAGAGATGACCTCCATAATTGGCGTTCTGGAAGTAGTGGATACTGCTCCCCTTTCGGAGGAGGAAGCTGATGAGGCTGCCCTGATTGAGGCTAGGATTGCGGCACGGCAGGAGGCTAGACAAAACAAGGACTATGCCAAGGCCGATGCGATTCGTCAGGAACTGGCAGCAAAGGGAATCGTTTTGGAGGACACTCCCCAAGGCGTGCGGTGGAAAAAACAGTGAGATTTGAGCAATATCAAGATATCAAGGCCAAGGCTTTAGCCGCCTGTGAGCAGCAAAAGACCTTAGGAAATCCTAAAGAATTAAATCCTATTTTATTAGCCTATATTGGGGACGTGGTATTTTCTCTTCACGTGCGGCGCAGGCTTTTGCCCACCAGTGGGCAGATTCGTGTTATTCACGATTTGGATGCTAAAATAGTTTCTGCTGTGATGCAAGCTAAGGCTATGGATGCCTTGGAGGAGAGCCTTACAGAGGAAGAGCGTGCCGTAGCTAAGAGAGGTCGTAATACTAAGTCTCAGGTACCTAAAAGCGCTACTGTCAGAGAATATCGTCAAGGTACAGCCTTTGAAACTCTTCTGGGCTATTTATTTCTGACCGGTGAGACAAAACGTCTAGAACAGGTTATGGAAGATTCTTTAATGTTAATTATTCAGTCCATGAAAAAAGGTGGGGAAAAATAGTGGAAGTAAAATTATTGCGGTATACACCGGAGCCTGATAAAACGGTTGCTATGAGTGCTAGGTTATGTTACTCACCTATTGGCGCAGCCCAATTAGAAGAAACTATTTCCGAAGAGCAGGCAGCAAAGCTGGTGAGACAGCTTGCTACCATGGGGCATGTATCTACTTTTGAACATGTTAGCTTTACCTTTGCCATTGAAGGAGTGTCTAGAGTTTTAACTCATCAGCTGGTGAGACATCGCTTGGCTTCTTATTCTCAGCAGTCCCAGCGCTATGTAAAGGAACATGCCTTTGAAACTATTTTACCTCCTACTATTGCGGCTAAGCCTGCGGCTAAGGCTAAGTTTGAAGCTCTTTGTCAGGAAATTCAGGACTTGTATAATGAGCTGACGGAGGAGGGTATTCCGGCAGAGGATGCTCGTTATATATTGCCTAATGCAGCAGAAACTAAAATCGTAGTTACTATGAATGCCAGAAGTCTTATGCATTTTTTTGAATTACGTTGTTGCAATAGGGCGCAGTGGGAAATCAGAGAATTAGCTAATAAAATGCTCGCTCAGGTCAGAGAAGTAGCACCTCTTATTTTTGCTAAAGCAGGTGCAACCTGTGATAGTCAAAGAGTTTGTCATGAGGGTAAAATGAGCTGCGGCAAGCTAGAAGCACTTCTAGCTGCTGATGCGAAGAACAAATAAAAGGGGCTGTAACACAATGAACCCCTAGAAAAAATCGCCAGAAGCACTAATC
>CAZTGQ010000121.1:0-704 GCA_964613345.1 uncultured Acidaminococcales bacterium
ACTTAAACATATTATGTACCTTAAGAATAGTAACAAGATACATTATGATTCTAGCATAAATTTCATGGCGTGTCAAAATTTATAATTTTATCATTATAATATAGCTCTGTCAATACATATTCTAATTTATTTAAAGATAAAATTAAGAGCTTGCTCTACAGTTTTTACTCTCAGCACCCCATTAGGCACCTGTTTCTCACCTTCCATGCCGCCGGCAGGCAATAAAAAGTGCTGAAAGCCTAGCTTAGATGCTTCCTTTACAGCTCTTAAGGCCTGGGGGACAGGACGTAATTCACCGGTAAGTCCAACTTCTCCCAAGATTAAATAACCAAAGGGAACCGGCTTCTCTCTTAGACTGGAATAAAGAGCTACAATTAAAGCTAAATCCACCACAGGCTCTTTAATCTTAAGACCTCCCACAGCACAAACATAGGCATCCATAGTACCAAAATCCACTCTCAAGCGTTTTTCCATTACCGCTAGGAGCATATTGACCCTATTATAATCAATCCCCACAGCAGTACGTCTGGGCATACCATAGGGTGTTTTAGACACTAGGGCCTGAACCTCGGTTAATAAGGGTCTATTTCCCTCCATTACGGCTGTAATTACAGAGCCTGCCACTGGTTCTTCCTTTTCCTCCAAAAATAGTCCTGAAGGGTTAAGAATTTCTTTTAAGCCACTTTCCTCCATGGAAAAAATAC
>CAZTGQ010000121.1:714-5746 GCA_964613345.1 uncultured Acidaminococcales bacterium
CGCTCTCATTAGTAGAACCAAAGCGATTTTTTAAAGCCCTGAGAACTCTAAAGGCATAATATCTTTCTCCCTCAAATTGGAGCACCACATCCACCATATGCTCCAAAAGACGTGGTCCGGCAATATTGCCTTCCTTGGTGACATGTCCGATAATAACCACGGCAATATTAGTTTCCTTAGCAAAGCGTAAAAGCTTAGCGGTACATTCTCTCACCTGACCCACACTGCCAGCTGCTGTTTCCAGCTCCGGATTGTACATAGTTTGAATAGAATCTATAACCAAGATCGCCGGCTCAAGCTGCTGGGCCTGCATAATAATACCGCCTAAATCCGTGGCCGTCATAATTAGAAGATTATCCGAGGCCTTTCCCAAGCGCTCAGCTCTCATAGCTGTTTGAGCCTCAGATTCCTCCCCTGAAACATAGAGCACCTTCTGTCCTAGACCGGCAATTTTCATTCCCACATCCAAAGCAATGGTAGATTTACCGATACCAGGCTCCCCGCCTAACAAAATCAAGGAGCCGGGAACTATACCTCCTCCCAGCACCCTGTCAAATTCACTAATACCGGTTGCCAATCTTTTCACCACTACCTTGGCTACCTTACTTATAGTTGTAGGTTGAAGCTTTGCCGTACTATGAAAAAAACTTTTGCTTTTTTCGGCAGTAACCGTTTCCTCCACCAGACTATCCCAGGTGCCACACTCCGGACATTTCCCCAACCATTTTGCTGAACTATATCCGCATTGCTGGCACACATATTGCGTTTTAATTTTAGCCACCTTACTCACCCTCACTCATGCGTTCATATGCCTTACGCACGTATTTGCACTTATCCTCAGGAGAAACATGCTCCCCTAGGATCTCTAAATTATATTGTAAAAGCTTTAATTCTCTTAAAGAAATCAACTTATGAGCATAAAGGGTCTCCACCATCTGAGTAGCCTCTGTGCCTTGAGGCAAGCCTAGCTCCTTTGTGGGCGCCTCATTTAAACGGACAATACGAATAAATCCCCCATTACCTCGTTTAGAAATAACCTCATAGCCTCTTTCCGGCGTAAATCTAGTGGTCAGAGTATAGGTTATTTGCGATGGTGCGCAGGAAAGCTGCTCCGCCAACGCACGTCTTTGCACATTGATTTCTTCCTTTTGATCTTCAAAAAGCTCCCCAATAATGAATCTTTCGATTACATCAGCTACATTCTGCATGCTCTATTCCCCCTTATATCCATTTATATTATATTTGACTTTTTGACTTTTAGCAAGTCCTTGTCTTTTACAGCTTTGCTTTATCAGCATATTTTCTTTCCCTTTTGATTGTCTGGAGAATAAGCAAAGCACCAAATACCTCACTTAATTATCTTTTTAGTAAGAAAATATCTTGCCAGATAACAAATAATATGATAATATTATAGAGCTGTCAGACAATGATGCTACGGCCCAGTAGTTCAGTTGGTTAGAATGCCGCCCTGTCACGGCGGAGGTCATCGGTTCGAGTCCGTTCTGGGTCGCCACAAGCGGAAATAGCTCAGTGGTAGAGCACAACCTTGCCAAGGTTGGGGTCGCGAGTTCGAGCCTCGTTTTCCGCTCCATAGGGGTATAGTTCAATGGTAGAGCAACGGTCTCCAAAACCGTAAATCTGGGTTCGAGTCCTGGTACCCCTGCCAAAACAAATAAAGTCCTACTCAAACGAGTAGGACTTTTTATTTGGCCAAAATAGGTCTATTTCTCAGCTAATTTTTTGATGAAATTATTCTATTAGTTTTAAATCATGATACAATACAAAAAATAGGTAATACGATTGCACCCCCCTACAAGCTTAGTTATGATTTCATAGCTATCGCCTGTGCTGAGGCGACTAATTTACTGTGCTTAAGTAAAACATACTACTTCATAAGGTGAAGAAAAAATACTCCTGACATAAGTCAGGAGTATTTTTTCTTCAAATCTTTAGCTCTTGGTTGTTTACGAGCATTGCATATTAGCTTTTTAACTTCAAATCATTCAGATTGCTTTAACTGCGCCATTCTCTTGGTGAAGAATTGCCCCAGCCTAGGAAGGAAATAATTTTAAGAAGGAGCAAGTATCGTGACATACAGCGACTGATTAAAATTGTTTCCTGACAACGGCTGGGACAATTATCCGCCAAAGCATAAATTTAGGAAGATTACAAGCTTTCAGCAAACGCCTGAATAGCAGTCTGCGCTTGTCCAAAATCTCTCATTTGTTGGTCGATACCAATCTTAATGTGAGGAATCTTAGCTGCGTCAAGAGCCTTCTTTAGGTCTGGGTATTCCATTTCCTCAGGATCACAGAACTGCTGCATAAAGAGGATGAGTCCTTGTGCGCCGCTTTCCTTAACTAGGTTAGCAACGAATTCACCTCTATTATTTTTAGCAGACTCTGCATCATAGAGAAGAACATCGCAATCAATATTAGCAAATTGCTTAGCCAGAGCCATAATGGGATCTCCGGTTTCAGCTGCATCAATACGGAAAGCGCGGCTTTCATGGGCAACATCATCAGCAGCAATAGCCACCTGATTATCCTCAAGAGCCTTTAAAAGAGCAGGGCTATCATAAATAATACCGGAAATGACAACCTTAGTACCCTTCCAATCGCAAGCAGGAAGCTTAGCAATTTCAGCATTCAAGGCTTCTAGCTTAGTGGTATATTCATCCTTTAGCATGAACCAAGAGGCTTTAAGCACTGCGCTACGAATAGTAGGAGTGATAACATCACAATGAGCACTAGCTAAAGCTACAAACTCACGGCGAGCCTTTCTGCTGGCATTATAAACCTTAATTGCTTTAGAAATATCAGCATCACTAATCTCATGTCCGGCAATTTTAGCTAACTCAGCTCTAACATCGTTATATTCGTCAGCACAGAATTGTAGTCCTGCTTCAGAAAAACGATTTTGAGGATGAGCTAAGAAAATAATAGGCATTTTGTTTCTGTCCTTAGAAGCAACTCTGAAGTTTTGGCTCATAGGACGAAGGGTATCGCAGATAGTAGGAGTGATAATGCCGTCCAAACCATCTAAGGTACCACCAAGCATCATTTCTAATGCTAATTGGGCAATGGTGCAATAGAAAGTAGCACAATATTCCTTAGCCAGACTGATGTTTTTGTCATTTGTTCCCCATACACCAAAGGGAACCATGCCGGCAGCATAAACCAATTCTTCAGGTGCATAATAGGGCAAAACACCAATAGCCTTTTTACCCTGTGCCTTATAAGCAGCAAGCTGCGCTTTAGGGCTGGCTGCTACTTTTTGGAATTCTTCTATAATACCGTTCATCGTCATTTTTTATTTCCCCTTTGCGTTATTTTCCATAGCCTCTACCAGGCCTTGTACGCGAGTCTCATATTGAGCCGCATTAAAGTTTCTGGGGTCAGCTTGATCCCCATCAAAACCTGCGCAGGGTACTCCTAAGTCCTTAGTGAAACGACGTTGCATTTCTGCCATATAACCACTCCAGGGCTTACAGCTTCTATTATAGTGTACCAAAACGCCATCTACCTTGTTATCACGGCAAATGCCTTCACGCCAGTCCACACCCTGCTCAATACATACAGAGTTAGGAGCCTTACAATAAGCGCGAACCATTTCGTCCATGCCATTATACACGAAGCCAAAAGCAGGTGCATAAACAACAGCAGTAACGTTTACACCATTTTCCTTCAAAGGCTTAAATAGTGCAGGTAATTTAGGCCAGCAGGGAATACCTTCGAACATAACACGGAATTTTTCGGGGAAAGGAAGGGTGCTAGCACCGGTCTTCACATTTTCCTCTAATTCCGTTGCTAAAAGTTCAAAAGCTTCTGCAGCTTGAACCTTACCACGAGCAGTTACCACATCTGCCATGTGGTTAAATAGATCAAATCCACTCATGGGAGCTGGCTTGTATTGTAGAAAATCGCAAACCTTGAGCCAAGCCTTAGCAGTGCGGTTAGCATTAGCACAGGCTTCTTCAAATTTTGCTTCATCAAACTTACGGCCGGAAATTTCTTCCAGCTGCTTAATAGCGTGGTCAAATTGAGCACGAATATACTTAACGTTGCTCTCCTTAACCTCTACCGTATTATTATAAGGAACATCAATCATAACTAAGGGAATGTTATGCATACGAGCAATATTCTCGTACCACTTGGTCATACAGTTACAAATGTTATTGCAGCACAGCACAAAATCAGGCTGAGGCATAATCATCTGGCGATAGCTCTTTAAAGCAGCCGTTCTTCTTTCCTTTTCTTCACCTTCAGGAAGAGCAGCAATAGCATTAAGATCATCCAAGACTGTGAAGGGCTTCATGGTCTTAGGATCTTTTTGAGGCTTACCGGTAGCAGGATCAATAACAACCTTGCCATTTTCATCCTTTAAGGGTTTACCGCTACTGGGGTCAATAACATACTCACCGGTAGCTAAATCAATCTTCTTAGCAGCTCTCTTACCTGCTGCATAAGCTAAGCTGATACGAGCATAGCCACAAATATCATTGTCATAGCCTAAATCCTCAGCAGCCTGACACATGATTTCGCCATCACGATTAGCAGCAACACCTGCTGCTTGGTTCTCGGGATAAACAACATGTAAACCAAAAGCTGCTGCTAATTCGCAGGGGAATTTAGAAGAGGACCAGCCTACAGGCTCACCTCTTTTTTTAGCTTCACGAGCTTCAGCATATACATTTTCTACTACATCACGTAATGCTTGCACGCCGGGGCTAACCGTCTTTTTAGCCGGTGCTTTAACTTCTGCCATGATAAAATCCTTCCTTTTTCACAAATTTTGTTATTTGGTAGCATTCTTATAGGCAAAGAGTGCTGCACCTAAGGCACCAACATATTGGGTCAAAGGTGACGTCTTTATTTCACAGTTCAGCTCATTTTGCAGAGCTTGAACCACTCCCTGATTCTGGGCCACACCACCGGTCATAACTACCTGAGGGACAACACCCACACGATGAGCCAAACCAACTACGCGAGCAGCTACAGAACGATGTATACCATCGATAATATCACATTTA
>CAZTGQ010000122.1:0-5666 GCA_964613345.1 uncultured Acidaminococcales bacterium
GTTGAAAAACCTCATTTTGTTACAGCCCCTTTGTCTTTAGTCCTCTATAAATTCTTCCCATTGATCTTCTGCTAGAGCAGCTGCTGTTTTAGCAGTTTTTTCCAGGAGCTCCTGATGCCCGGTTAAAGCAGCAAAGGGGGCAAATTGAGCGGCCCTAGCCTCTAAGGACATGGGCGGGTGCTTTTTAGAAATAGGGCGCTTAGCATAGAGAATCTTTTCCAGGTCTTCTTTCATGCTTTATGTCCTCCTATCTGTTTGCTTCTATCTCTGGCTGTAGCACCTTCTAAAAGATCTGCGGCCTTGAGTACTGCATTACTGCCGTATTTTCGTTTTAAATTAAGAACCGCTTCTTCTGCTTTTTTAGATTTTTGGCTTTTGACTGCAACGGGGGTCTTAGTTTCAGGTGCGAATAAATCTAGCTGGCAGGGAGTGGTTTGATTTTCTTGGGCAGATTGGGTTTCTGTTAATACTTTAGCTGCTACGATGGTGACCCGTCTGACTAGGAGAGAGGGATTAGCAATGCGGGTGAAAAGCCTAGTCGCTGCTTCCAAAATAAGAGCAGCAGAGGAACTGTAGAATTCTAAATTTTCTGTGCCGTGAGAATGGGCGGGAATTTTGCGGCCATAGTTATCTATGGTAATAGGGCCTGTGTAGGCTGCTGCCAGCTGGGGTGTGGAGAGATTTTCTCTGTCATAGCCTAAAGTAAGTACAAGCTGCTTTGTGCATAGATGCTTGCTTAATAGATCATAGGCTAAGGCTTCGGCCATTTCTCTCACAATAATTTTTGCTTTGGCATAGGAATAGGGTTCTTGTAAAACCTGTCCTGAGCTGAGACTATTGGTAGAGGGCTTATAGGCCTTAATTAATTCTATCGTGCAAGGCTCATAACCCCAGGCGTGGTCAATAAGTAGCTGGGCGTTTATACCCAGTAAACGATATAAAAGGTCTTCGTTATAGTAGTCTTTGTCCGTGCCCAAGGAGCAGAGAGCAATATCTCCCATAGTGTGGAGTCCCTGTTGGGAAAGCTTCTTTTGGTAGCCCTTGCCTACTCGCCAAAAATCGGTAAGAGGAGTGTGCTCCCAAAGCTGTTTTCTATAGGCTATTTCGTCTAGCTGAGCAATGCGCACACCGTCCTTGTCCGCCGGTAAATGCTTAGCTACAATATCCATGGCAATTTTACAGAGGTAAAGGTTCGTGCCCAAACCAGCAGTGGCAGTAATACCTGTGGCTTTGAGAACATTATCAATCATTTTGCGAGCTAGCTCATGAGCGCTGATTTGGTAAATCTTGGTATAGGGAGCGAGATGGAAAAAGACCTCGTCAATGGAGTAAACATGCATATCTTGAGCGGAAATATATTTAAGATAGATATTATAGATATCACTGCTATATTTTAGGTAAAGAGCCATTCTGGGTGGAGCAATAATAAAGGTAATGGGCTCTTGGTGTTGCTTACGCCTTAAGGCGTTGAGCTCTCTTATTCTTTGGTTGACTTCGAAAAGTCTGGGACGACCGGGAATCCCCCATTTCTTTAAAGAGGGGGAAACAGCTAAGCAAATAGTTTTGTCCGTCCGCGAGGGATCAGCTACCACTAAATTTGTAGTTAAGGGATTTAAGCCTCTCTCCATGCATTCTACAGAAGCATAGAAGGATTTTAGGTCAATGGCTAAATAGTCGTAGTGTATCATGATATACTCCTTTAGGAACTACTACTATTTTATCACACGAACGTTTGTTTGAAAAGGGGATGCCGGTATAAACCAAAAGCCTTCCCTCAAAAGCCTTTCCCCAAAAGCCTTTCCTCAAAAGCCTTCCCCTGTTGGGGGAAGGTGTCACGCCTTGGCGTGACGGATGAGGGTGAATAGTGCCCTTAAAAATGGATACATACTAACGACAGTAACGCAACTGGAGGATTTAGGCCTTTCCTCAAAAGCCTTCCCCTGCTGGGGGAAGGTGGCACGCCTTGGCGTGACGGATGAGGGCTGCACAAAATAGAAAAATGTGCTTGCGAAAATTATATAAATAGGCTATAATTCATAGGTAACGACTTGGAGCGGTACTCAAGTGGCTGAAGAGGACGGTTTGCTAAATCGTTAGGGGGGTTAAACCCCGCGTGGGTTCAAATCCCACCCGCTCCGCCAATTTTACAAGTTGAAATAAATCCCTAAACTACGGTGTCACCGTGGTTTAGGGATTTTTGCTGTTTGCATGCTTAGTCCAATAAAAAACTGACCACAGTATTTATGGTCAGTTGAGAACTTATTTTGCTAGTGGCGCAATTACTAATGTCTTTCCTAAAGGAGCAAGCACTTTTAGTACAGTATTTAGATTTGGAGAAGTACTTCCTTTTTCCATTCTGGCAATAATAGGTTGCTTCACGCCACTAAGAATTTCTAATTTCTTTTGGCTAAGACCTTGTTCGTGTCTTGCCTTAATAAGTTCACCGATAAGAGCTACACGAAGGTTGCTAGCGGCAATTTCCTCGGGAGTGAAGAGAGTTTTTTCTACCTCATCCCAGCTGTGCCCTATAGGACTTATTTTGTTAGTAGTCATTTTAAGTTGCTCCTTTCTTTAAAATCGGCTAATTCTTTTTTAGCTTGTTCTATTTCTCGCTTGGGTGTCTTTTGTGTTTTCTTTAAAAAGTGGTGAAGAAGGATAAAACCTTTATTTGTATAGGCGGCAAATAAAATTCTGTTGCGGATAGGACGTAATTCCCATATCTCGCCTTCGAGATGTTTCATTGTTGGCTCACCAGCAGCAGTACCATATGTTTTCAGTGTATTAATATAGTCCTGAATTTTAGTGAGGTTAATTCGACTATCCTTACTTTTCTTTGAGGCAAGTTCATTGATGAATTGGAGAACTGGTTCAATTCCATTTGTATTACAGTAAAATATGATTTTGTACAAATCAGAAATCCTCCTAGTATTTCATTCCCCATAAATATAATACTTTAAAGTTATTGAAAAAGCAAGGGGAAAGAGTAGATTGTTATTATTGAAATAAATCCCCAAACTGCGGTGTAACCGTGGTTTAGGGATTTTTGTTTTTTTTAATTTTTACAGGTTATAAGTGGGTAAAATCAGAGGGTATTGGCAGGAGGAATACTAAAATGCTGATAAGAAGGAGCTAAGGGAAAAGGATATTATTGAGGGTAAGTAGCTCATAGACATTTAGCGAGGAAATACGCATTGATGCATATTTCCTCGCTGTTTTTTATGCATGCTTGCATATTTTCTAGGTAGATATTATAATAATAGCAATAGAAGTGTTTTATGGGAGGTAAAAATGCTAAAACGGAGGATTCTAGAGAAATTAATAGCTTGGAAGAAGAGCCAAAATAAAAAGTGTGTGATTATTAGTGGTGCAAGACAAATAGGCAAGACTTATATTGCTAGAAAATTTGCTCAGGAAAATTATGCTTCTTTTATAGAATTGAATTTTCTGGAGAAGCCTTCTTTAAAAAATATTTTTGCAGGAGCTTTAGATGCGGAGAGTATTCTCCTAGGTATTACTCTTAATTTAAGGGGGACGCAAATTATACCGGGTAACACCTTGATTTTGCTTGATGAAATTCAAGAATGTCCTCAGGCTATAACTGCTCTTAAATTTTTGGCTGCAGCTGAAGGAGTTGATGTGATTGCTACCGGGTCTGCTTTAGGGATGGCTTACAATCATCCATCCTCTTATCCGGTTGGTAGTATAGAGTATCTTGATATGTATTCTCTCAGTTTAGAAGAATTCCTTTTGGCTAATAAGGTTGAGGAGAGTACTATTGATCTACTGAAAGGATATTTTTTGCGGCGTGAGCAGGTACCTCTTGCTCTGCACACTCCGCTTATGGAACTACTAAGAACCTATATGATTGTTGGCGGAATGCCGGAGGTAGTTAATGCTTTTTTAGAAAAACGTAGCTTTGAAGCGGCAGATAAAGTGCAGAGACGTATTTATAGGGATTATATTAATGACATTGCCAGATTTTCTGAGCCAGAGCTTAAGCTTAAGGCTGAAAAGTGTTATCAGTCTATTCCGCTGCAGCTGCAAAAGGAAAATCACAAATTCCAATACAAGGCTTGTGAGAAAAATGGTACTGCCAGAAAATTTACTACCAGTATTGATTGGCTGATTAATGCTCATTTTGTGCTACCTGTTTACAATGTAAGTTGCTGGTCCTACCCTCTCAAAAGCTTTATGAAGGACGACAATTTCAGACTCTATCCTCATGATATCGGTTTACTTGTGGCAGCCTATGATTTTAATTTAAAACAGGCTCTTTATGCTGAGCAAAATTCGGAGGAGTCTTCTAACAATATAATTTTGCGTACCTCTAAGGGTGGGCTATATGAAGCTCTGGCTGCCGATATTTTGCAGAAAAATAATCACAAAGATATTTATTTTTTCCGCAATGCGACGGGAAGCATGGAACTGGAATTTCTTTTAGAAAGTAAGGACGGAGTGCTACCTATCGAAATAAAAGCCGGCAAAAAAAATAAAACTACATCCCTAGATCGAATTTTGGCAGACGAGGATATTAAGTGGGGTTATAAATTTGCTAGCCAAAATGTAGGGGTCGCAGGCAAAAAAATTACGCTTCCTATTTACATGCTGATGTTTGTTTAATACAGTTTCTACTCCGAAAAAATTTGTCAAAACAAAGAAATTCGGAATAGAAATTGCTGAAATGGGTTAAACATGTTATAGTTATTCCGAAAAAATTTGTCAAAACAAAGAAATTCGGAATAGAAAATTGCTAAAATAAATCATAATATTATAGCTTAATTCATGGATGGAGATAATCATGTCTGAAATACTACACGAGAAAATATACAATGACCTATTAAAAAAGATACGGACTCGCTATTATGGAGAAGGCATTTTACTGCCAACAGAGCAGGAGATGGCTAATGTTTATGGTGTTAGTAAAGCTCCCATTAGACAGGCATTGGGCAAATTGGAGCAAGAGGGGCTTATTATTAGGCGTGCGGGAAAAGGTACTTTTGTTGCCGGTAGAAGTCAGTGGCCCTACACGCAGATGAATGGAAATAAGGAAGAATTAATAAGTAAGGGTAAGTATCTATATTGTATTACGAGCTTTATTAAACAAGTTAAACTTAATAAAGAAATTGCAGAAAAAATGCACTTGCCTACAGGAACAAAAGCTCTCATGGTGGAAAGAATTCGGTATTACAAAGACGAACCGGTTATATTTTTGCAACATTATATTGTGGGTGTGGATAAAAAAACCTTGGAAGCGGAAGGCAATTTCTCTTCTCTTTTAGCAATTTATGAAAAAAATGGTATTGCTATTACTAAAGCTACAGATGTTTTGTCAGCGGTGGCAACGCCTAAGCATGTAGCTAAATGGTTAAAGATAGAACCGGGGCATCCTGTTTTGCTCAATGAGAGAACTACGTATAGAGAAAATGATGAAATTATCGAGTTTGTTAAATTTTACACTAATACCAAGGATTGGCATTACCGTGTTACTTATTTGAATAAGTAAAATTAAGCTAAAAGCCTAGAATATATTATTCTGGGCTTTTGTAATATCTGTTACAATTAACCTGAATAGAGTGTGCGCGAGAGAAAAACACTTGTACTTGATTAAAAATATTACTATAATGTAAATAAATTATAATATTATAATATTATAATTTAGAAAAAGA
>CAZTGQ010000123.1:0-1218 GCA_964613345.1 uncultured Acidaminococcales bacterium
CTCTACGACAGTGGAGCAGGTATCGTTGATTTAACTAAAAAAAGTGCCTGTTTAAGTGAAATATTTGCCAGAAGGTACAAGGAACCGGTTACGGTTTTTTCTGTACCTGGATTTTTACCCTTAGTACCGGGGTTAAGTCTTTACAGAGCTATGAATTATGTTATTTTAAAGGATTATGTTATGGGGATGATGACCTTCGTAGATGCTTGCTTAGATGCCATGGCCATTGCGTTGGGTATTCTTTTAATTTCGGGCTTGGCGAAGGTGTATAAAACAAGTAAAATAATTGTAAAGGATAATTAAAAGAAAGGAGGCAAAAGATGAAAAAATTAGGTATTCTTTTAGCCTGCATTCTTTGTGCAGTATTTGTTTTTGTGGGCTGTAAAAATCAGTCTCAGGTTAAAACAAATGGTTCCCCACCAAAGTCGGCAGTAAGTGGTGTGGATAAAAATGGAAGCTATACGGATAAAGAAAGAGTAGCTTCTTACATTCACGAATATAAGAAGCTACCAGGTAATTTTATTACTAAGACAGAAGCTAAAAAAAGGGGATGGCCTCACAAGGGAACCCTGGATAAGGTTGCCCCTGGTAAAAGCATTGGTGGCGATCATTTTGGGAACCACGAGGGTAAATTGCCTAAAGCTAGTGGTTTAAAATATATTGAGTGTGATATTGATTATGTGAAGGGTAATAGAGGAGCAAAAAGAATAGTCTACGATAATAAGGGTAGCATCTACTATTGCGGCGATCATTATAATACCTTTCAAAAACTTTATTAGGAGGGTCTTTTATGCGCAGGATACGTATATTAGGAGATCAATTTTCTACAGAAGAGGAGCTGCATGATTTTTTGCAGGAGCAGTTTAATTTTCCTGGTTATTATGGTAAAAATTTAGATGCACTTTATGACCAGTTGGGTGAGGTTACGGAAAAGACTCAAATTATTGTGTCCGGTAGCATTGCCGATGAGGAAAATTTAGGGGAATATGGTGAACGTTTTCTCACTGTTTTAGAAGAGGCGGCTCAGGATAATGCTGAGCTGAAAATTAAACTTACAGAATAGAGGCGACTGGCAATGGCAATTTTTAAGGAAAAAACCAGAACGGTGAAGGAAAATCCCGGATTGGGGAAAATTATTAATGACCATATTATTGATGAAAGTCTTTTTGGCGTCACGAATACTTTGTTCGGACGTATTACCTTAAGACCTGGCTGTGG
>CAZTGQ010000123.1:1228-5623 GCA_964613345.1 uncultured Acidaminococcales bacterium
CTTTCATCAGCACGTGGGTAATAATGAAACCTACTATATTCTTGCCGGTGAGGGAGAGTACCAGGATGGGGATAAAAAGGCCAAGGTTAAGGCCGGCTATGTAACCTTTTGTCCAGATGGAAGCAGTCATGGCCTAGTGAACACAGGCAAGGAGGATTTGGTTTTTATTGCTTTAATTGCGAATACCTTAAAATAGAGTTATAATAAGGAGCAAGTTAAAAAATGGGGGGATTGGATATGAAATAAATATTAATGTTACCTGTAGCTTTGATGGTGGCTTGTGGACTTTTAGTAGGATGCGGCGGAGCAAAAAAAGAAGCTGCTCCTGCAGCTAAAAAGGAAGCACCGAAAAAAATTGTGGTGGGATTAGATGACAATTTCCCTCCCATGGGCTTTAAGGATGCTAACAACAAGATTGTGGGCTTTGATATTGATATGGCTAAAGAGGCTTCCAAGCGTTTAGGTATGGAAGTGGAATTTAAGCCCATTGATTGGTCCAGTAAAGAAGCAGAGTTAAAGAGTGGTCGCATTGACTGTATTTGGAATGGTTTGAATATTACTGAAGACCGCAAGAAAAATATGCTCTTTAGCGAAGCTTATATGGAATGTAAGCAATTATTATTTGTTCCTGCCAATTCTTCCATTAAGGGACAGGCAGATTTAAAGGGTAAGGTCGTGGGTATGCAAAGTGCTTCCACAGCGGAAATTAACTTGGAAAAGGATCCTGCCTTTGCTAAAACCTTGAAGGAAGTTAAAAAGTATCCTGATTGTATTGCTGCTATGATGGATATGGAAGCCGGCAGAGTAGATGCTATTATTACTGATGAAATTGTTGGCCGTTACTATATGAGTAAAAAGCCCGGTAAGTTTGTTTGCCTAGATGCTAAACCTATTGGTCCTGTGGGCTTTTTCGGTATTGCTTTCCGTAAGGATGATCAAGCCTTGAGAGATAAGGTGCAAAAGACCCTGGATGCTATGAAAAAAGAGGGAGTAAGCGGCAAAATTTGTAAGGAATGGTTTAAGGCTGATATTATGCTTTAAATTCTTTTAGGTAGTTTAGGGGCTTAGATATTATTCTAGAATAATATCTAAGCTCTTTTTGTATAAATATGTGCTATAATATTAACTATCTTATTTACTGGAGTTGTTGCTGATGAATGATATTATAAGAATGATAGGGCCTTTGCTGGAGGGAACAGAGGTCACGCTGAAAATATTTGCGGCTACCCTGCTTTTGTCCATGCCTCTAGGTTTATTTTTAGCCTTGGGACGGATATCTACAATTAAACCCTTGGCTAAATTTATTGAAGTGTATAATTGGGTAATGCGCGGTTCTCCCTTGATGCTGCAGCTATTGTTTGTATATTTTGCTTTGCCCGGTTTTGGCCTTAAGCTGTCCGACGTGTCGGCAGCACTTCTGGCCTTTGTGCTTAATTATGCTGCTTATTTCGCTGAAATTTTCCGCTCCGGTATTCAATCCATTCCCAAGGGACAGTATGAAGCGGCTAAGTGCTTGGGCTTTACCTACAGACAGACTATGCAGCGCATTATTGTGCCCCAGATGATTAAAAGAGTTTTGCCTCCTGTGGGAAATGAAACTATTACCCTAGTGAAGGATACGTCTTTAGTTTATGTTCTAGCCATGAATGATTTGCTTCGGGCAGCACGGACTATCGTACAAAGAGAATTTGATATGACGCCTTTTTTTATCGCGGCTATATTTTATTTGGCCATGACCTTTGTTGTGACCAGAGTATTTAGCTATTTAGAAGGTCGTTATGCTAGATATGAAGAATAGGGGAGTAGATTATGGCGGAGATTATGCTGGAGGCAAAGGGTATTAAAAAGCGTTTTGGCACTCTAGAGGTTTTAAAGGGTATTAATCTTGAAGTGCATAAAAGTGAAGTGGTAGCTATTATTGGACCCAGCGGAAGCGGTAAGAGCACTTTTTTGCGGTGCTTAAATAAATTGGAAACAGTTAATGAGGGTAGTATTACCATTGCAGGCATGCCATTAGTGACTGATGGCGTTTATGTGTCGGACAAAAGTTTGAGAGAAGCCTGTGCTAAAATGGGTATGTGTTTTCAACAGTTTAATTTATTCCCCCATATGACGGTGTTACAAAATCTAATGGAGGCTCCTTTGATTGTGCAAGGAAGAAGCAGAGACGAAGTAGAGCCTAAGGCTCTTGCACTTTTAAAGCAGGTAGGACTGGAGACTAAGGCTGATTACTATCCTAACCAGCTTTCAGGAGGACAGCAGCAGCGTGTAGCTATTGCCAGGGCTTTAGCCATGGAGCCGGAAATTATGCTTTTTGACGAACCGACGTCTTCCTTGGATCCGGAGCTCACCGGTGAGGTTTTGAAAACCATGAAGAATTTAGCGGATAATAGTATGACCATGGTAGTGGTTACCCATGAAATGGGATTTGCTAAGGAGGTTGCTGATAGGGTGGTTTTCATGGCAGATGGTTATGTGCAGGAGGAAGGAAGTCCTGCAGAAATTTTTGGGCATGCTCAGAACGAAAGATTACAAAGCTTTTTGCAAAGCATTATAAGATAAAGTATAACCCCCAAGGAGTAGCTGCTCCTTGGGGGTTATTTTTATTTCACCTTAAAAACTATAGCGTAGAGGGTTGGTAAAAATAGTAAGGTTAAAGCAGTGGCACCTGTTAAACCGCCGGCCATGGTGATAGCCATGGATTGCCAGAAGGGACTGGCAAACATGGGAATGAGACCTAAGATTGTAGTGAGGGCGGCTAACATAATAGGACGGAAGCGTACCAGGGAGGATTCTATAATAGCTTCTTTGGGATCCATGCCATCCTCCAAATGCAGACCAATTTGGTCTATGATCATCATGGAGTTACGAATAACGGTACCAATGAGGGCGAAGGCTCCAACCTCTGCCATCATGCCCAGAGGGGCGTTAAAGAGAAGAAGGCTTATAGCAATGCCGCAGATGCATAAAGGTGCAGTACAAATAACTACAAAGGCTTTGCGTAAATCCTGTAATAAAAGCATCATGAGAATCAGCATAACTACTGCCATCATAGGCATGGGCTGCAGGAGATAATTCAAATACTTGGCACTGTTTTCTGCCGGCCCATCCACCGCAATGGTGACACCGTTAGGCAGATTATTGCGTAGCTCTGCCATGTCCTTCCAAATCTCAGCACTGACATCATTGGCAGTGACGCCTTCACCAATATCACCGCTGACGGTAATGGTAGGCTGCAAATTGCGGCGCCAAATCATATTGTCCTCAGCCGCGTAAGAAATGGTTGCTACTTGAGACAGGGGCACAGCGCCCTTAGACGTGGGAATGGAGATGTTTTGGACATCATCAATAGAAGTACGGTCAATCTTGTCCAATTGGAAAATTAAAGAGAGGGCTTGATCTCCTTCGTAATATTGAGCGATGGTATAGCCACTGATATTTGCTTGGAGGGAGGAGGCTACTGCCTTTCTGGTAAGGCCCATTTGTTTAAGCTTATCATTATCAATTTGCACCTTGATGGCTTGAGCTTTTTCCATCCAATCAAAGATGGTCATGGTAGTATTGGGGTTTGCGGCCATTTTATCCCGCACCTTGAAGGCATATTCTCTGGCTAAAGCTTCTGTAGGAGCAGACACTCTAAACATGACAGGATAGGGACTGGGTAAACCTAAGGGAATAGTTTTGGAGTAGCCGATTACTTCAGGTAATTCAGATTTAATAAGAGAATTTACCTTGTCAGAAAGTCTTTTTCTGCCTTCTAAATCCTTGGCTACCAGTACTAACTGGACATAATTGTCTCTAGGTAAAACAGGATTTAGTACAAGAATAAAACGAGGTGCACTTTTACCTACATAGGCGGACATATGGTCAATGTCCTTGTTGTCAGCTAAAAGACCCATAAGCTTTTGGGCAGCCTTATCTGCTTCCTTAATGCCATTGCCCTCTGGCAAATTCAGCTCTACCACTACCTCAGGACGAACTGATTGGGGGAAGAATTCCTTCTTTACTAAGCCTAAAAGACCCAGGGAAACTACAAAGCAGCCTAAGGCTACTAGCATTACAGCTTTCCTATGACCTAGGCACCAAGAAAGAATGGCTCTAAATTTCTTGTAGAAGCTTGTGTCATAGCTGGAGGCAGTAATTACTGTAGGCTTAATCCAGGCGTGTCCTAAGGTAGGTGCAATGGTGGCGGAAACGAACCAGGAGAACATTAAGGTTATACTAATAACCGGGAAGAGGGAGCCTGCGTATTCGGATATATTGCAATTAGAAAAGGCAATGGGCATGAAGCTGCAGCAGGTAATCATAGTACCAAAAAGCAACGTAGTTCCGCAGGTTTCAAAGGCATAGCAGGCGGCCATGGTTCTATCCCAGCCTTCGGACATCTTTACCTCC
>CAZTGQ010000124.1:0-5616 GCA_964613345.1 uncultured Acidaminococcales bacterium
AGCCATGTATTTCGTTTAATTCCTGTACCAAATTAGTGGTAGAGGCTGCGTAAACACGCACCCCTGCCACTGTAGCCTTTACTAAGATATCCTTCATCATAACCTCTTATATACCTTTAGCAAGATCAACCATTTCGATAACAGTCATAGCTGCATCAGCGCCCTTATTACCGGCCTTGGTGCCTGCTCTCTCAATAGCCTGTTCAATATTTTCCGTAGTCAAAATACCAAAGGCACAGGGAACACCTGTTTCTAAGCCAACTAAGGCAACACCCTTGGAAACCTCGGAGCAAACATAATCATAGTGACTGGTGGAACCACGAATAACCGCACCTAAGCAAATAATAGCATCATATTTACCACTTAGAGCCATTTTCTTAGCTACAAAGGGAATCTCGAAAGCTCCCGGTACCCAAGCTGCAGTAATATCCTCACCCTTAACGCCATGTCTTAAGAGAGTATCCTCGGCTCCGCCTAAAAGCTTACTGGTAATAAACTCATTAAATCTTGCTACCACAATACCTACCTTTAATCCCTCTGCGATTAGATTACCTTTTAAAATGTTCATTATTTTGCCTCCATTTCATTTAGCTTATGTCCCATTCTAACTTCCTTTGTTACCAGATAATGATGGTTGTAGCAATTATCTCCTACAATAATAGGCACTGTGTTAGTGACCGTAATACCATAACCGGACAAGCCAGCACGTTTAGCAGGATTATTAGTGATTAAACGAATACTGCTCAGTCCTAAGTCTGATAAAATTTGTGCCCCAATACCATAATCCCTTAAATCAGGTGCAAAGCCCAATTTAATGTTAGCATCCACCGTATCCAGACCTTGATCCTGAAGCTCATAGGCCCTTAGCTTATTAGCCAAGCCAATGCCTCTGCCTTCCTGGCGCATATATAGCACCACACCACAGCCTTCAGCTTCAATCATTTTAAGAGCGGTAGCTAGTTGATCACCACAGTCACAACGCAGAGAACCAAAGGCATCTCCTGTTAAGCACTCTGAGTGAACTCTTACTAAAACATCCTTTTTCCCTGCAATATCTCCCTTAACCAAAGCCACATGACATTTATCATCTAAATCATTTTCATAACCAATAGCTCTAAAGGTGCCATACTTACTGGGCAAGGAAACATTAGCAATGCGATGCACCATTTTTTCCTTTTGCTTACGATAAGCAACCAAGGATGCCACCGTAATAAAGGTGAGCTTATGCTCTTGAGCGAATTTAATTAGTTCAGGAGTTCTGGCCATGGTACCGTCGCTGCTCATAATTTCGCAGCAGATACCTACTGGGTTAAGCCCTGCCAAAATGCATAGGTCAGTAGTTGTTTCAGTGTGTCCGGTTCTTCTCAGTACGCCGCCCTCTCTACTTCTCAAAGGGAAAACGTGACCAGGTCTTCTAAAGTCCTCAGGACGAGCCTCAGGGTCAGTGCATTTTTTAATAGTCAAGGCTCTTTCCACTGCAGAAATACCGGTAGTAGTTTCTACATGATCAATGGACACAGTAAAAGCAGTTTCATGATTATCCGTGTTATGAGCCACCATAGGTTCAAATTGCAAACGATCAGCCACTTCACCGGTACAGGGCATGCAAATAAGTCCCTTAGCATAGGTAGCCATGAAATTAATGGCCTCAGTGGTCACAAAGTCACCGGCGATAATTAAATCACCTTCATTTTCTCTGTCTTCATCATCTGTAACTAAAACCATTTTACCTGCTTTGATATCTCTGATAGCTTCTTCTACGGTATTAAACTTAAAATTTTCCACGATACATCCTCCTCATATAAAACCATTTTCCAAGAGACTCTTCATCGTAACGCCGGAGTCTTTGTTTTTACCAAGCATTTTTTCTACATATTTACCTATAATATCAGTTTCCAGATTAACCATATCTCCCACTTTTTTAACGCCCAAGGTAGTATCCTGAACTGTTAAAGGAATAAGAGAAACGGAAAAAGTAGTTGCTGTTACAGCTGTGACTGTAAGACTGATCCCATCAATAGCAATGGAGCCCTTCTCCACAATAAAATCAGTTACCTCCGAAGCAGTGGTAATTGTCACTAATTTAGCAATTCCCTCCTGCCTAAAGGAGCTTATTGTACCCACTCCATCTATATGCCCACTGACAATATGTCCATCTAAGCCATCTATTAAACGCAAAGTACGTTCCAGATTAACAAAGTCTCCCGGCTGCAGGGAACCAATAGTAGTTCTGCGTGCTGTTTCCGGCATGACATCTGCAGTAAATTCCTCCGAAGTAAAATCCACCACCGTTAGGCAAGCGCCATTGACGGCCACACTTTCACCTTTTTTAAGCAGGGGAGGAATTTTCTCTGCCTTAATGGTCAAACGATAGGAATTATTTTCCCGCTTTAAGTTTTTCACCTTGCCCAGCTCAGCAACTAATCCTGTGAACATAAGCATTCCTCCTTTGCCACAACCCCTGTAAGAAGCAGATCCTCGCCTAAACCTTCGCACTCCACCTCCTGCAGCTGATAACCCTCAGCTACTAGCCTACTGCCCTTACCACCTATTGCCGGCAAGGCCTCTGCCCCACCAATAAGCTTAGGAGCTATAAAGGCATATACTCTATTAATTTCTCCGGCATCATAAAAGGCTCCATGAATCTCGCTACCGCCCTCTACTAAAATACTGGTAATATTTTTTTCTCCTAATTTTTCTAGCAAAGTTGAAATATCAATCCTGCCCTGGTTTGTCACCTTGACCTGTAATATTTTTGCCGAGGTTTCTGCTGCAAAGCTTTCAAGTTTTTCCCTAGAAGCATCCTCTCCACACACAACTAAGGTAGGTGCCTCCTTATCCTGAAAGACTTTAGCTGTAGTGGGCAAGGAAAGCTTGCTGTCTAAAATAATACGCAAGGGATTTTTACCCTCTACTAACCTGCAGGTCAAAGCAGGATCATCCTTTAAAACAGTATTTTTCCCCACTAAAATGCCATCATAAATGCTACGCAGATAATGAGCCTTAGCTCTTGCCTGTCCACCGGTAATCCACTTGGAATCTCCCGAATCCGTAGCTATTTTGCCATCCATGGTCATAGCGTACTTCAAAGCTACAAAGGATTTTCCCGTGGTCATCCAATGCATGAAGACTTCATTCTGTCTTAAGGCCTGTTTTTCTAACACACCTACAACAACCTGAAGGCCAGCCTCCTTCATTCTGGTAAAGCCTCTGCCGGCTACCTTAGGATTAGGATCGCTGGTAGCTGCCACCACTTTTTTTATTCCGGCCTTAATCAAAGCCTCGCAGCAAGGGCCCGTACGTCCATAATGTGAGCAGGGCTCCAAGGTCACATAAGCCGTAGCCCCTTTAGCGCTCTTGCCGGCAGCAGCTAAGGCATTGACCTCTGCATGAGGTTCCCCTGCCCTATGATGATAGCCCTTACCTACAATAGTGCCGTCTGCTGCTACGATTACGCAACCCACTAAAGGGTTAGGACTGGTTGCACCTCTAGCCTTTTGTGCTTCAACCAGAGCCATTTTCATATATTCTTCATCAGTCACTTTTCCACCCTCTTTACACAAAAAAGCCGTACTACTACCTTGGGTAATAGTACGGCCTAAATACAATGCTTGCGCCTTACTGTCTTTTTTCATCCAGACTATACTGTCGGTATCGGAATTGCACCGATTCGTGCCAAAGCTCGCGGACTATACCGCCGGTAGGGATTTCCACCCTGCCCCAAAGACATGCAAATATGAACTTGTAACAAAATTTATTATAGCACATGCAAGAAATATTGCAACAATTAGCTGTGATTTTTTTCCGAACTAATTTGCTACTTAAATATGCAGTCTTACCTTTTGACCTGTATTTTTATTGCCCACATATATTTCTCCCATATGTAATTTGCCCTTAATAAGCTTAAAGGAGGGCGACATTACTTCTCCCAAGGGAGTACTAATTACCACATCGGTAAAGGTAAGAGTTTTAAACTGATTATGGAAGGATCCCTTAATACTATCAAAACCAATAACAGCATAGCGTCCCTTACCGGAGGTAAAGCTGCCAAAGGTTTGGGTGGACTTATTATCACCGTTACAACGCATTTTTAGATCAAGCTCTACTTCACAGGAAAGCAGCGGTGTATTAGCCGCCACTCCTCCCTGGAGCTTATGCCCCAAGCAATTAACTTCATAAGCCTTAGTATCAATATTAAAGCTTCCTGTGGCCTCACAGGTGCCGCCAAAAATCCTAGCCTGCACATTGGAAGCGGAAATTAAGCCATCGTCATAAATGTAGTCTCCTGTGACCTTGGTAAATTTAAGTCCAGGTAAATTTAAGGCCTCCATGGCCAGCTGTCCCTTAAGATCGGGATCAGGTAATAATCCTGTAACCTTAGCCACAGCATTAACCTTTTCATGGATATTAAGACCTGTTCCCAGGGACGAAGGGTCCAAGGATTTAACTGTCAAATTTAAATTACAAGTGGAAATCTCCGGTTTTAAATCAACGCTGCCACGTAAAACCAGACCATCACCTACTAAGGTGCCCCCAAATTCGCCTAAGCTAACATCCACAGCAAGCTTATCATCGCTGTCATAATGTAGATCTGCATTAACCTTATTCAGCTCAAAAGTTCTCTGCTGATATAAAGCTGTAACCCGGCAATTATCCAGCTTCAGCCTTAAGTCCATATTTTTAAGCTTAATGTCGAAATTCTTTCGGCGACGATCTTTGCTCCTTTGAACAGGAGTCTCCTCCAATATTTTCATTCCCTTAATATGCATTTTATCGTCAAAGACCAGCATCATCTCGGCATCCTTAAAGCTAGCCTTGGTAATACTAGCTGTACTAAGCTGACGAAAAACCACATCCCAAGGCTTAACCCAAAATTCACCCTCAGGAATAGACACCACATTACTGCCGGTATCATCCCTCCATTGTAAATTCGTAAAGGAAACTCTCCCTAAAAAATTAGCACTTAGAGTTTCCACTTGAATATGTCCATCCAGCAGCTTTTGCTTTTCCATAATATGATTAAATATTTGAGCTGCATGAACACTGGCAAGGTAAGAAAGGCTATAAAAGACAAGAAGAAGGATTAAAAACAAACCGCCCACTGTCGCAGCACCTTTAGCTTTAGATTGCCTCATATAGCTCTTAATTTTCGCTAGCATTTTAAACTCCCTTTAAGCTGCTAATTGCTGCCGGCACATCCTTAGCTCCATATACATAAGAACCAGCCACTAGCACATCTGCCCCAGCTGCTACTACTTCCTTAGCCGTTTGTTCATTAATCCCACCATCTACCTGAATATGTACAGGAACGGGCAAATTATCGATTCGTGCTTTTAAAGCGGCTATCTTAGCCACAGTAGTAGGGATGAACTTCTGTCCGCCAACGCCGGGATTAACACTCATCAAAAGCACCATGTCTACATAGGGCAAAATTTCTTCCACCGTGCTTAAAGAAGTGGCAGGATTTAAAGCTACCCCTGCCTTAATTCCCTTAGCCTTAATGGCCTGAATCACTCGGTGAAGATGCTTAGTAGCCTCCACATGTACCACAATCATATCGGCTCCTGCCTCCGCAAAATCCTCAATATAGGTTTCCGGATGCTCCACCATTAAATG
>CAZTGQ010000125.1:0-3673 GCA_964613345.1 uncultured Acidaminococcales bacterium
GTAGGCGATGAAATCGCTGTGAAATTAACTGAAATCGATCAAAAGGGCAGATTAAATCTATCCCGTAAGGCTGTTTTAAAGGGTGAATAATTAGTTAGAGCTTGAGAGGCAGTAGGAGAAAAATTTTCTTCTACTGCTTTTTTCTATCACAAGAGGAATTTGCAGCCCCCAAAGGTCAAGGCAGTTAATAATTTAAAGCATAAGAGACGCTTGTATTCTTAAAATTCATAAGGAAAAAACTGTTTTTCCCCAAACTAATCTGTTATAATATGTAGGTATTTTAATGTTAAAATATGTTTATTAAATATTATTATTGATGAGGGATACTATGAATATTAAAGATAAAAGAATTAAATATGGAATTATTGTTTGCCTAGTTTTAACTTTGCTTATTGCCGTTCAAATTTATAATAAAATGTCCGCAGCACAAAAAAAGGCTAATCGTGCTGCTCAGGGTAATGCTCTTGTGGTGGAAACAGCTCTGCCTAAAAGAGAAAATATTACGCCCATAGTGAAACTAAGTGGCTCCTTAGATCCAGTTTGGCAGGCTGATGTGGCGGCTAAGGTAGCAGGGAGATTAGAAAAGGTTTATGTGGATGTAGGCACTGAGGTATCCGACGGACAGCTTTTGGCTCTTTTGGACAAAAGTGAATTAGGCGCCAGTGCTACCAGTGCTGAAGGCAGTGTCTATGATGCTAAAGCAAATTTAGCCTCTGCAGAGCTGCTTTTAACTCGTTATAAAAAACTATATGCCAGCGGAGCAGTTTCTAAGCAGGAATTGGATAATGCTCAATTTTCTAGAGATATGGCCTACGGTAAGGTCACTGCTGCCGAGGGTAATTATGCTAATGCTTTGTCTAAGGCTCAGGGAACAGAAGTGGTTGCTCCTCAAAAGGGCCGTGTGATTAAAAGATATTTTCAAGAGGGGTATTATGCTACAGTAGGTAATCCTTTGTTTAATATTGCAGATACTTCTTCCTTGGTCTTAAAGTTAAATATTCCTGAGGGCCAGATTGGCGGCGTAGCAGAGGGCTTAATTTGTCATTTAGATATTCCCTCCATGAATCGGAAAAATGTGGAAGGAACTATTACTAAGCTAGCTACAGTAGCAGATCTTCCGGCACGTACCTTTGCGGCAGAGGTTACCGTGGATAATAGCAGCAACAGTCTTAGAGGCGGACTATATGCCAATGTTAGTTTAAAGCTTGCGCCTAAGGCTAATGCTTTAGTTATTCCTCATAGTGCAATTATTATGCGTGAGGATCAAAGAACAGTTTATGTGGTGGATGCAGATGGTCTTGTAAGTCGCAAGGTTATTGATACCGGTTATATTGGTGACGGTATTGCCGAGGTGCTCAGCGGACTTACTCCCACAGACAGAGTAGTTATTTCCGGACAGAACCGAATCAGAGAGGGGAGCAAGGTGTCCCTGGACGAAGGCGGTAAAAGCTAATGATTAGAAATTTTATTCATCGTCCTGTTTTCACTACTATGCTTGTTATGGTATTGGTAGTTTTTGGTATTCGTGCTTATCCTAATTTAGGCGTGGATTTATATCCGGAAATTGATTTGCCTCTAGTCAGTATTTCTGTAACCTATACCGGCGCTTCACCGGAGGAAATGGAAACCTTGATTATTAAGCCTATTGAAAATAGAGCCAGTCAGGTTTCTGGTATTAAAACCATGTCCTCCACTGCCCGTAGTGGTTATGCTCAAATAGTTTTGGAATTTCCCTTGGGTACTGATGCTAAGGATAAGGCCAGTGAAGTAAGGGAGAAGGTTGCCTCTGTCAGAGGCAGAGTGCCTGATGATATTGATGAGCCAGTGGTACAAAGAGTGGATATGTCCGCTCAATCCGTGGTGTCCTTTACCTTAGCTTCTAAAACAAGAAGCAGAGGAGAAATAGTTCGTCTGATTGAGAATGTTATTAAGAACAGAATTCAACAGGTGGAGGGCGTTTCTGAGGTTAATTACTATGGCGCTGGAGACAGAGAGCTTAAGGTGTGGGTGGACAGCGAAAAGCTTGCTGCCTATAAAATACCCTTTCAAAGTGTGTATGATGCCGTCAACCAAGCTAATGTAAATACTCCCGGCGGTAATGTTAAGCAACAGGGCACTCGTTTAACAGTCCGTACTCTGGGCAAGTTTAAAAGTGTTGACGATATGAAAAACGTGGTGGTGGATAATACTAACGGCCGCCTAGTTAAAATAAGTGATGTAGCCAGAGTAGAGGATTCCTGGGAGGAAGAAATATCCTATGCCAGAGCTAATAAGGTTCCCAATGTTAATTTGTCAGTTACCAAGCAGTCTGGCAGTAATAGTGTAACCGTCATTGATGGTGTCCATAAGGCCATGGAGGAAATGAGAGCTACTAATCAGCTTCCTGCTGATGTAGAGGTGAGCGTTCTTAATGACACCTCGAAATACATTAGAGATAATATTGCAGATGTGTGGAGCTCTATTTTATTTGGTGGTTTCTTGGCTTTAGCTATTACCTACATGTTTTTGCGGAATTTTAGAGCTACTATTATCGGTGGTATGGCTATTCCTACTTCTATCATAGCTACCTTTGTGCTTATGGGGCAGATGCGTTTTACTTTAAATAATATGTCCCTTTTAGGTATCAGCTTGGCTGTAGGCATGCTGATAGATGATGCTATAGTTTTGATTGAAAATGTTTTTAGACATATGGAAATGGGTAAGGAACCTAAGAAGGCGGCACAGGATGCTACGGAGGAGCTGTCTCTGTCCATTTTAGCTACCTCTCTTTCCCTAATGGCAGTATTTGTGCCTATTGGTAGTATGGGTGAGGTTGTGGGTCAGTTTTTCGAACAATTTGGTTTAACCGTAGCCTTTGCGGTGGCCTTCTCCACTTTTTCCGCTTATTCCTTAACGCCCATGCTTTCTGCGCATTGGCTGAAAAATCCTCATGTGGAGGAGAGTGTGCCTAGAAACAAATATTTACAACGCTTTTTGGACTGGTTTGAAAGAGGCTTTCAAAGCTTTAGAACTGCCTATGAGGATTTAATGCAGGCAGTTATGCAGTATCCTAAGCGTACCATATTAGTGTCCAGTATTTTCTTAGTTTTAAGCTTTGCTCTTATTCCCTTAGTAGGCATTGAATTTCAGCCTACCTATGATTCAGGTGAGTTTAGGATAAGTGCCACAGCTCCCTCCAGCGTGACTACGGATGAGATGGCGAAGATTTTAGCCCCAGTGGAGGATATTATTCTCCAGGAGGATGGTGTGCGTTTAGTAGGTATGCGTTTGGGTGGTACCAGAACACCTGCTAATCAGGGTACTATTGATGTTAAGCTGAAGGATAGCAGTGAAAGAACTAAATCCATGACCACTATTATGGATGAGCTTCGTTATAAATTCAGAAACATTAAAAATGTGAAGCTAGCTGTTATGTCCGGCCAAGGAGCAGGTCGTGGTGATAAGCGCCCGGTGCAGATTGGTATCAGAGGCTCGGATTTAAAAGAGCTAGAAAACTATGCTAATGATTTAGCCAGCAGAATTAAGGCTATCCCAGGAGCTACGGATGTTGATTTGTCCAGCTTCGAGGCAGAGCCTGAAGTAATTGTGAGAGTCAATCAGGACAAGGCCAGCCTTTTGGGACTCAACACAACCTCTGTGGGATATGTGGTGCAGATGGCTTTTCAGGGCAAAA
>CAZTGQ010000125.1:3683-5595 GCA_964613345.1 uncultured Acidaminococcales bacterium
TTTGATATCAGAGTGCAGCTAGAGGAGGGTCAGCAAAAGAATTTAGATGACGTTCGCAATCTCCTCATTTCTACTGCCAGTGGCTCCTTCGTGCGCTTAGGGGATATTGCAGAGGTTACCTTAGAGTCAGGACCAACTAAGATAGATCGAGAGGATAGACAGCGTCAGGTTGCTGTTTATGCCAATACCGTAGGACTTAGTGCTGGCGAATTGATTAATAAAATTAAGGATGATATTTTGCCTCAATTGAATTTACCAGAGGGTTATTATACTAAATTCATTGGTTCAGCGGATATGATGAGTCGTTCCTTTAGCGAAATTGCTAAAGCCTTGGTGCTGGCTGTAATTGTTATCTACATGGTATTGGCGGCAGAATTTGAAAGCTTTAGCCAACCGGTAATTATTATGATTTCCTTGCCCTTTGCTTTAATTGGTGCTATTGTGGGACTTTTAATTTCCGGCTTAACAATTAACATGATGTCCTTAATAGGCTTTGCTATGCTTTTAGGCCTAGTAACCAAGGTTGCTATTTTACTGGTGGATTACACTAATCAGGCGAGAGAAAGAGGACTAAGTATTCGTTACGCTTTGAGAGAATCCTGTTCCTTAAGATTAAGGCCTATTATGATGACTACAGTGTCCACTATTTTAGGTATTGTGCCCATTGCCTTAGGACTGGGTGCTGGCGCAGAGCTAAGACAGTCCATGGGTGTAGTTATTGTAGGTGGACTGATATCCTCTACCATATTGACCTTGGTAGTGGTACCGGTTTTCTATTTGGTTTTTGAAGAGTGGAAAGAGAAAAGGATGAAGAAGGAATAAGAGCTATGGAAAATAAAAAAGAAGAAGTTTTATGGGCTCCCTTGACCGGAAGGGTAGTTCCCCTATCTCAGGTACCGGATGCTACCTTTGCAGAGAAAATGCTGGGAGACGGCATCGCTATTGAACCTACAGCTAACCTAGTG
This sequence comes from uncultured Acidaminococcales bacterium, assembly GCA_964613345.1. Lineage (GTDB taxonomy): Bacteria > Bacillota > Negativicutes > Acidaminococcales > Acidaminococcaceae > CAZTGQ01. The sequence goes on from CAZTGQ010000125.1 coordinate 4,649, forward strand.
GTAGCTCCCTGTGATGGCGTACTTACCTTGGTTAGTGATACCAAGCATGCTTTGGCTTTGACCAGCGATGCAGGACTGGAAATATTAATTCATGTGGGACTTGATACGGTGGAAATGGCCGGAGAAGGCTTTACTCAGTTAGTAGAAGCTGGCAGGAGAGTAACCGCCGGTACGGCGCTTCTAGAGGTGGATTTTAATTTAGTTGCAGCAAATGGACATCCTATTATTACCCCTATGGTTATTACCAATATGGAAGGGATTGAACTTGAATACACGCAGCTTTCTAGCTGTGAGGCAGGTAAGGACATGCTTTTGCAGGTAGCTCTAGTCTAAATGAAAACGGTTTTCTTGGAGAGTAATGTCTCTAAGGAAACCGTTTTTTCTGCTTAGTTACTAACAGTGGGGTGATTTTGTGGTATAATAATTAATAATGAAAATTATCTAAGGGAGTCTGTATACATATGCCCAAATTTTTTGCAGGATGGCAAACTAAAAAGAATGGCTTTATGTTAGTTGATAGCATGGTAGCTGTGGTTATTGTGGCCATTGGCTTAGTTGCAATTCTTCAGCTCTATAACTATGGAATGGAATATCAGCATAGTGCTAGCTTAAGACAAAAGGCGGTGCAAATTGCCTCGGAAAATATTGAACGCATAAAGTCCTTAGAGTCGGAGGGAAAAAGTGAGCTTGCCATCACTAGCGCTATGACCACTTTAAATAGCCAGCAGTCCGAGGGAATTACTGCTCAAGGTGAAGAAATATTTTACCCTGAAATTACGGCTGAGCGGCTTCTTAGCGAAACAAGTGGTAGTGAATATAAGGGCGATGACAGGGTTTTAGTCATTAAGTCCACGGTGCGCTGGCCTAAGGATAAGACCCAGCAGCTTAACTTATATGCTTACATTGAGCTACCTTGATAATAGGAGGAAAATACTGTGAGGAAGATG
>CAZTGQ010000126.1:0-5578 GCA_964613345.1 uncultured Acidaminococcales bacterium
CGCCACCTAAAAATACCAACAAAAGCTTCACTATATACCACTCCTCGCAAGTAGAAAATCTTAATTAGACTTAAATTAGTGCTGGGCTAAATATTCCGGCAAGCGCCAAAGTAAATAGAGCGGAATACTGTAGGTTTTAGTCTTCCCCACCGTATTATAGCCCACGTTCTTTAAAGAAACCTTAAAACCCAAGTCCGGTCCATATTTTTTACAAAATTCTCCATAACTCTTAGCTCTAGTATGCTCTGCAGCCTTAACCTCCACAGGTATGATTCTGCTTTCATTAGCAAAAATAAAATCAAGCTCCGCACTATTGCCTGACCGCCAAAAATACGGTTTTATCCCTTGGAAAAGCAGTTGATTTAAAACATAATTTTCCGTAAAGGCACCTTTGTATGTTCCATACAGTTCTGATCCTGTCAAAATGGTACTGACAGCAATTTGAGCCTTTTTCCTTAATAAACCACTATCACACATATAAGCTTTAAAAAAAGTAGCATTAGCTTGACCCACTAAAGGTAGTTCAGGATGCTCCACCAAGGATAGTTTATAAACCAAGCCTGCACTTTCTAACCACTGAAGAGCATCCTCCAAATCAGCAGCACGCTTGCCTTCTTTGACATGAGAAAACACAAACTTGTTATTTTCCTTAGCTAATTGCTTGGGCAAGGAGTCCCATATCCATCCTAGCTTGGGAATATCAACCTGGGGTGCGTATTTAGCAAAATCATTACTATAATCCTCCAGTAAATTTTCCTGTAATTTATCTACTTGGGCATAATCTCCATGAGCAAACCACTGAGCCGCCACTTCAGGCATGCCACCTACTATATAATACTGTTGCAAAGCCTTTTCTAATTCCACAGTATAAATTTGCGGTAATTCATCTTCTAACCCATAGTTCAATATTCCTTCGTAAAGAGCCTCTCCCTTATCCGTAGCTCTAAAAAACTCTAAAAAGCTAAGTGGAAACATGGGCAAATGCTCAACCTTTCCCACAGGGAAAGAAATATTCTGTCTTTGCAAAGCCACCCCTAACAAAGAACCTGCACAGAGAATATGCAGTTCTCGCATATTCTCACAAAAATATTTAAGAGAAGCTATCGCTCGAGGACAAGCTTGTATTTCATCAAAAATAACTAACGTTTTGCCCGGAATAATTCTCTTCCCGCGCATAACCTGCCCTAATTCTCGCAAGATTCGCTCTGTATCAAGGTTCTGTTCAAAAATCGAGGCTAGATCATTGTTACCTTCAAAATAAAAATATGCTACATCTTCAAAATATTTCGCTCCAAACTCCCGACAAATGTAGGTCTTGCCACATTGCCTAACACCTGTCAAAAGCAAAGGCTTTCTATCCAGCCCATCCTTCCATGCAACAAGCTTCGTCATAACATCTCTGCGCATAAGCTCACCACCCTTCATTACTGCTAAAATATCATAAAAAAACGCAAATTACAACTGTAATTTGCGTTTTTCCTATGAACTTTGCAGTTTTATTTGCGTTTTTCCTATGAACTTTGCAATTTCCTACTTTTCCTATTTAATCTCGCAACCTAATTGTTTAAGCAATTCATCCACCCAAGGACGTGCATAAGTACCATCTTCCACAATATGCTTCTTAATAGCTGCCTCTTTCTCTTCTACAGCCTCTGCAGCTGCCAAAAGTGCTTCTGCATCTTCCGGTTTAATGAAGAGAACACCATCACCATCTCCCACCACAATGTCACCAGGATGCACAATTTTATCTCCAATAACCACAGGAACATTAATTTCTCCCGGACCATTCTTATAAGGGCCATTAGGAGTTGCACTAATAGCATACACAGGGAAATTGTCCATTTCTGCTAATTCATCCTTATCTCGTATGGCACCATCTACCACCAAACCTGCTACACCACGAGATTTACAATAGGAAGCCATTAACTCCCCAAAAATAGCTCTCTCTGTAAAACCACCCGCGTCAATCACAATAACATCTCCTGGTTTTGCTAAATCCATAGCTGCGTGAAACATAAGATTATCTCCTTGAGGAACCTTAACCGTAAAAGCTGGTCCCACCAAATATCCCTTACCTACAGGCTGAATATTAGCTCTCCCAGCAGCAATACGTCCCATACAATCATCAATATTCGCCACTGGCACATTTTTAAATTTTGCCACTAAAGTCGCATCTGGTCTATTAAAATCTTTGTTAATTTTGCACCCTATAGTCATATTAAAATCCTCCTCTAATTAAATAATTTTATATCCCACTGTTTTTTCCAAAACAGCTTTATTAGCTACAGCTCTCGTAGATAATGTACCATTTGTTACCGCAGATGGAATTAACTCACAAACCATATTAATTTGTGTCTTTTTGGCGCCTACACCATAGGAACCACTATGAGGATTAAGAATCACATTATCCATGTGAAGCAAAGGATCTTCCTTAGCAATGGGTTCTTCTTCCATAGTATCTAGCCCTGCATAGCGAATCTCCCCTGCCACCAATGCCTCCGCCAATGCCTTTTGATCAATAACCGGACCACGTGAGGTATTGATTATCATGGCAGAATTTTTCATCTTTATAAATGCCTCTGCATTAAATACATGAGTAGTTTCAGGTGTGAGAACAACATGAATGGAAATAATGTCACTCTGAGCTAAAAGTTCCTCAAAGGTAACAAATTTTACATCTGAATATTCTGCCTTGATACTATCAGAAACATAAGGATCACAAGAAATAACTTTTGTACCAAATCCCTTATGAAAAATGTCATGAAGATAACGACCTGCTCCACCAAAGCCATATAATCCCAAGGTCATCTCTCGCACATCTCCCGGCAATAAATATTGGCATTTGGGCCACTTACCCTTGCGAATCTCTCGATCATAATAAGACGAATTTCTCGTTAGGCCCATGATCATTGCTGTAGCCAAATCAGCCAATTCTTTAGCACAAAAACCCGGTAAATTAAGAATTATTTTATTTAAATCTACTGCTGCTGCTAAATCAATAGAATTTACTCCAGCACCAAAGCGCTGCACAAACTGCAGCTCAGGTAGTGCCTCCATAACTTTTCTGGTAATAGGAGGATTACCCGTAGCAAGAATGGCCATAGCACCTTGACAACCTGCAATAATCTCATCTTCCGTAATAAAATGTTGTGCTTCTAATTCAATGCCTGCTTCTTTATAGGAAGCCTGCACTTGTGCCAATTCTTCAGCAGATACACTGCCATAATTTTTATCAACACATACAGCTTTTAACATACTCAAATGCTCCTTCATTTATTTTATTATATAGTTATTCTTAGAGCGGCCAAAATACAGGAATAATAAATTGAGATGCTGCCACTATCACTGCAGTCAGACCAACACCTGGTACAAAGAAATCCCTCATACCAAGATTGCCTGGTGCTACGATAAGTGTATTAGTACCAGAGCCCACCGGTGTTAAAAATGGGGCTGAAGCGGCAACACAAATAGCTACACCAATAGCTACAGGATTAATCCCCAAGGATACTGCGACTGGTACAAAAAGAGGTGTTACTAAAACCACTGTGGCAGTGTTCATCATAACATTAGTTAAAATAACCGTAATCACGAGAACAAAAAATAAGAAAAGCATCTTATTCGGTTCATTACCCAACACATATAAAACTCCATCCGCAATCATCTTACCTGCCCCACTAGTAGCCATGGCCTTAGATACCGCACTCATACCTCCTACAATTAAAAGCGTAGGAAGATGTACTGCCTTCATAGCATCTTTTTCCGAAATACATCCGGTCAGCATCATTAAGGCACAACCAATGGTAGCAATAAAATACATCGGCCATTGTTAATTAGCTACTGCCATGCTAATCAATAGCACCACCAGAATTACCCCACATAAGCCTGCTTTAAAAGGACTAAATATTAAGTTATTTTCACTTTTCTTCGTGTATTCTTTAAGATATTCAGGATCAGAAGAATCTCCCGGTGTCAATAATTTTTTCCCGATTGTTAAAAAGTAAATGAGAAAAACAATACAAAGAGGAACACCAATTTTCCCCAATTCAAAAAAGCCTAGAAAATTAATACCCATATCTTCAATCAAGCCAGCGGTGCTCACATTACTGGCTGCGCCTACTAATGTCAAGTTACAACCCACAGATGCAGCAAAAGACAAGGGTATTAATTGTCTAGATACAGAGATCTTAGCATCCAAACTCATAGCAATAACAATAGGTAACATCATAGCCACTACACCTAAGCCTGAGCATATAGAGGAAATCAATAATCCCACTAAAATAGTAGCAATCATAATACCATTTTCAGATTTGCCTGTAACTCTCACCAAACCAATAGCCATTTTTTCGGCTAACCCCGTTTGAAAAACACATTGGCCCAAAATCATCATTGTTGCCAACAAGACAATAGTACCTCCTGAAAAAGAAGCAAAAATATCTCCTCGCTTAATGATACCGAAACAGGATAAAATAATTGGCGCAATCATAGAAACAAGTCCCAAAGGGAGCTTTTCCGAAACAAATAGTATAATCATTACCACAAGCACTATTAACGTAATAATGGCAGGGCTCATAAGACTACCTCCTTGTAATCAATATTTTTCGAAATTTCAAATAACTTCAAGCATCTTTTCTGGCGCCGTTCTATGCTTATGACTATATTCTAATAATAACCCTTGCATTTGTCCAAGACCAAAGTTAATATAAAGATTATAGAATAAACTTATAATCATGGAGGTTACTATGGTTTTCACTCACTATGAATATTTTATTGCCATCGTGGAACTGGGAAGTCTTTCCAAAGCTGCAAAACATTTATATGTAGCACAGCCTTCTTTAAGCCAATATTTAAAAAAATTAGAATACACTATGGGGGTAGAACTTTTTAATCATTCCACCTCCCCACTTGAACTAACCTATGCCGGAGAACGCTACTACGCCTATGCTCTACAAATGCGTCGTCTGGAGGAAAGTGCTAAGAAAGAATTGCTGGATATAGAAAATGAAATTAGCGGTAAACTGCGCCTAGGTATAGCCTTCTGGCGTGGCGCCTGTCTACTGCCCGATATTTTCCCCTACTTTCACACAAAATTTCCTCACATAAAATTAGAACTCATGGAAGGCCGTTCCCAAAAAATGCGAGAGGCACTCCTGCAAGAAAAAATTGATATTGCCGTCATGAATTTAAATAGCAATATGGATATGAAGGATTTAACTAGCACTGTCATCTTTGAAGAAAAAATTCTCCTTGCTGTGCCTACCGAACATTCTCTGGTGCAAAAAATGCTGACTCCTCCGCAGTCGTCTCACAACCTGCCCCAAGGCACATGGGAGCTTGTAAAAGAATTACCCCTACTTTCTACGAAAGCTGGGCAAAATTTAACCACTATAATTGATTTTGCTTTACAAAAAAATAATATTGAACCTAATGTTCTTTTAGAAACGGCTAATCTAACTACAGCTATTAATTTAGTGGCACGTGGCATGGGCTGTGCTTTCGTACCAGAAGAAGGTGCCACTGTCTGCTCTCATCCCGGCCTAGTAACCTACGTTGAAATTGATGAGCCTGCCCTTATCTGGTC
>CAZTGQ010000127.1:0-5538 GCA_964613345.1 uncultured Acidaminococcales bacterium
CAGTTGCCCTGTCCATACCCTTAGAAGCACCGGATAGTCCACGCCAAATATTACCACCGCCATTAACTACTGCTACATCAATTCCCTGTTCTGCCAATTCTTGAATTTGCCCCGCAATGTCATCTACGGTAACAGGGTCAATGCCATAACCAACCTGTCCTGCTAAAGCTTCTCCACTTAGTTTCAGAACTACTCTCTTGTACTTTGTTTTTTCCGTCACAAACAGGACCTCCTAAATGAAACACATCTTTATTTATTATATGAAAAAACGCCCATAAATTCAAGTGTCTTTTCTGTAAAAAAGGCGGCTCTGCTTGACAGAACCGCCTTGATAGAACTTATTTTTTTATAAAGCTTTGCACCTCAGCAGCAAAATCCTCCTGCTTCTTTTCGATGCCTTCACCTAATTGATAACGAACAAACTTTTTAATGGTAGCACCCTGCTCTTTAACTAGGTTACCCACAGTTTTATCAGGATCCTTAACAAATTCTTGGTCTACTAAGCAAACTTCTTTATAATACTTTTGAATGCGGCCTAAAACCATCTTTTCAATAATTTGCTCAGGCTTACCTTCGTTTCTAGCCTGCTCGGAGAGAACAGTTTTTTCATGCTCTAATTCAGCAGTAGGAACTTCACTTCTCTCTAAGTAACCAGGGTTAGCTGCTGCAATATGCATAGCAACATCCTTAGCTAATTCCGTGTTACCACCAGCTAATTCTACCATAACACCAATACGTCCACCACCATGTACATAGCAGCCTACAATATCGGAGCCATATTCATAAATACTGAAACGACGAATGTCAATTTTCTCGCCAATTTTAGCTACAGCCTCGTTAATAACCTCGCTCACCTTATTATCAGTGCCTAAGAAGGTTTGTTCTGCCAATTCCTCAATGGTAGCAGGCTTTGCAGCAGCAATATGCTTTGCTACAGAATCAACAAGAGCCTTGTAATCGTCTGTTTTAGCTACGAAATCGGTCTCACAATTCACTTCTAAGCAAACAGCAACCTTATTAGCCTCATCCACATAAGTATCAACAATACCTTCAGCAGCTACACGACTTGCTTTTTTAGCAGCCTTGGATAAGCCTTTTTCTCTTAAATAGTCAATGGCCTTGTCTAAGTCACCGTCGGTCTCCGTAAGAGCCTTTTTGCAGTCCATCATGCCTGCACCAGTACGCTCACGTAAATCTTTTACTAATCCAGCAGTAATTGCCATGAGAAAACCCTCCTACTTATCTTATATTATTCTGCACTCTCAGCAGCGACTTCCTCGCCTGCTTCTGCTTGCATTTCTACATCATCATTAGCACTAACCTTGCCCTCAAGAATAGCATCAGCCATCTTGCCAGCTAAAAGCTTAACGGCACGAATAGCATCATCGTTGGCAGGAATAACATGATCAATTTCATCAGGATCACAGTTGGTGTCAACAGTAGCAACGATAGGAATATTAAGCTTGTGAGCCTCTAAGACAGCAATATGCTCTTTACGAGGGTCAACAATAAATAAAGCACCGGGAAGCTTCTTCATATCCTTAATACCGGATAAGAACTTGGTTAACTTTTCCATTTCATGGCGTAAATTTAAAACTTCCTTCTTAGGGAGTACAGCAAAGGTGCCATCCTCTTCCATCTTCTCTAATTCGCGTAAACGACTGATTCTCTTTTGGATGGTCTTAAAGTTGGTCATCATGCCGCCCAACCATCTCTCGCTAACATAGTACATACCGCAACGCTCAGCCTCTTCCTTAATAGCGCTTTGAGCTTGCTTCTTAGTACCTACAAATAAAATGTTTTGACCGGTAGCTGCCACGTCACGTAAGAAGTTATAAGCTTCTTCTACCTTTTTTACAGTCTTCTGCAAGTCAATGATATAAATACCATTTCTCTCAGTGAAGATGTAAGGAGCCATCTTAGGGTTCCAACGACGTGTTTGGTGTCCGAAATGCACACCTGCTTCCAAAAGTTGTTTCATAGAAATAATAGCCATTTTAATTCCTCCTGTTTTTTCCTCCCCAGAGCTCTTAGCATGTAACCGCATAAGCGGACAGTCATGCCCTGCCCTAGGTGTGTTTTTTATGACTGTGTAAAATTATAGCATAGGTCCCTACTAATATACAAGTATTTTTTGTAATGTTTTATACATAACCGGCAAGATTAAAAGCCCATGCTTTTCAGCAAAGCTTCCTCTAAAACATAGTCAGAGCGAAGGAAATCTTCTCCCTCGCTCTGACTTTTCTTCTTAGTTAAAAATCCTCTTACCAGAAACTACTTATTTTGGCAAGCACCTTGACCGCAGCAACCACCTGCGCAACAATGTTCTTCCTCATGCTCTAAACGAATATCCTCATAGGGCATATTGTTTTTCTTTTTATAGTCAATAATAGCGGCCTTGAGGCCATCTGCTGCCAAATTAGAGCAGTGCATCTTAATAGGTGGCAGTCCATCTAAAGCCTCTGCTACAGCTAAATTAGTCAGCTTAAGAGCTTCCTCAATGGTCTTGCCCTTAGCCAATTCCGTCACCATGCTGCTGGTAGCAATCGCTGCACCACAGCCGAAGGTATTAAATTTAATGTCTTCAATCACATTATCCTTCACCTTTATAAAAATTTTCATAATATCTCCACAGACAGGATTGCCTACCTCGCCTACGCCAGAGGCATCAGGTATTTCTCCTACATTCCTAGGATTACTGAAATGATCCATTACTTTTTTACTATATGCCATTATTTTACCTTCCTTTCATTATAAAGAGGAGACATGGAGCGCAGCTTAGCCACGATAGGTGGTAGCTGCTCCAGTACGTAATTAACTTCTTCTTCTGTAGTAAATTCACTTATCGTTAAGCGTAAAGAGCCATGAGCTATTTCATGAGGCAAGCCAATGGCTAAAAGCACATGAGAAGGATCCAAGGAGCCACTGGTACACGCACTTCCACTGGAGGCTGCAATTCCTAACATATCCAAATGCAGTAGCATTCCCTCACCTTCAATATATTTAATGCTGATATTTACATTATTAGGAAGTCGTTTGGTAGAATGCCCATTCAGCTTCACCTCAGGAATAGCGGCTAAAAGACCTTGAATAAGCTTATCTCTTAAGGCCGTCATTTTTTGACCATGCTCTGCCATATTAGCCAAAGCGTGCTTTGCTGCCATACCTAGGCCCTGAATTCCAGCGGTATTTTCTGTACCGGGGCGCAAGCCATTTTCCTGATGTCCTCCGAAAATTAAATTGGCAGGTCTAATGCCCTTGCGCACATAAATTGCTCCCGTGCCCTTAGGACCATGGAATTTGTGGGCAGTGAGAGTTAAAAGATCAATATTGTCTCTCACTACATCAATGTCTATATGACCCACAGCTTGTACCGCATCTGTGTGCATAAGGACCTTATGCTTATGAGCAATCTCGCCTATTTCTCTGATGGGTTCAATAGTGCCTATTTCGTTATTGGCGTACATTATCGACACCAAAATTGTTTCCGGCGTAATAGCTGCCTCCACATCCTTAGGAGAAACCAAACCATTTTCGTCCACAGGCAAATAAGTAATCTTAAAGCCCTGCTTAGCTAAATCCTCACAGGTGTGCAAAATGGCATGGTGCTCAATAGCACTGGTAATGATGTGCTTACCCTTGTGTCCCAGGGCATGAGCAATGCCTTCCAGAATAAGAGTATCGCCCTCACTGCCGCCACAGGTAAAATAAATTTCCTCTGTCCTTGCCTTAATTAATTGTGCCACATTCGCTCTGGCTTCATCTAAAACCTCATGGGCACTTTGCCCTGTTTCGTAGATACTGGATGGATTGCCATAATTTTCTACCATGGTTTTAGCCATGGCCTCTGCTATAGCCGGCAGAACCTTCGTAGTAGCCGCATTGTCAAAATAATATTTATTCATTTTCTCACTCCCATTTCCTAGTAGCTTACTATGTATTGCTGACTTAAATATAGCAATTCCTAGTAATTCTGTCAAGTATTAACTACAAGAAAAACTTCGAAGGTTTTATTATAAAATAAAAACCCCCGAAGTTCTCACTTTACTTAGCTTTAATCCTCTAATTTTTGGTCTCCGAAGGCAAACAAATGCATTTTACGCATAATTTCCGAAATAACAAAGGCTAAAAGAGCCGGTAAAATAAAATGTAGGATAGCAATTTTCACCAGTACATCTGTAGAACCACCCATGGTCGCCAAGGTAGTCATCTGCCCCACTAAGCCACAGGTACCCATGCCACTGCCGGCAGGAATATTTTCCATTTTGAAGACTAAGGTAGCCACCGGTCCCAAAATAATACTGGTTAAGGTTGGTGGCACCCAAATATAGGGATGCTTAACAATATTACCAATTTGCAGCATGGACGTACCCAGCCCTTGAGAAACCAGTCCGGCTACCTTGTTTTCTCTGTAGCTAGCTACAGCAAAGCCCACCATTTGTGCCGAGCAGCCAACTGTAGCTGCACCACCGGCCAGTCCTCCTAAGCCAATCATAATACTAATAGCAGCACTGGAAATTGGCAAGGTGAGTAAAATACCCATAATAGCAGATACCGCCATGCCCATGAAGAATGGATGCAATTTGGTAGCATCCATAATGATAATTCCACATAACTGCATTACCTCTGCAATACCCGGAGCAATAAACTGAGCAATCAGACCGCCGCTGATAATTGTCACACAGGGTGTAACCAATATATCCACCTTAGTCTCCTTAGAAACCAGCTTACCGCATTCACAGCTAATTAAAGCCGCTAAATAAGCACCTACCGGTCCTCCTAATTTATTACCAATAAATCCGGTAATAATACAGGAAAAGATTACTAAATTTGGCGCTGCCAAGGCTACAGCAATACTTGCCCCAATGGAAGCTCCCAGCATACTCATGGCAAATTTACCCACATCCACCAAAAAAGTAATACCCAGCTTCTGCCCTAGGGTAGATAAAATTAAACCAATTAACAAAGAACAAAACAACCCTTGAGCCATAGCAGACGTAGCCTTAACCAAATACAAATTGCCGGAAATGTGGACATTCTTATCTTCTAATTTTGCTCTAAGAGCATTCATTGAATTTCCTCCTTCAATTGCTGAGCCAGCTTTTGCCAGTCTCCTTCAATTTCTGCTCCACCTTGAGCAAAGCTATCTCTGCCGCCGCCCTTGCCGTGGAAAATAGCATTTGCCTTTTGGCAATAGCTATGACAATCCCCCACCGTGTTTCGTCCCAAGGCAAACTGATAGCTGACTCTCCCCTTGGCAAAGGAAACTAGAGCAATAATAACCCCCTCTTCCTCTCCCAAAAGCTGCCTAAGGCTTTTAGCCTCCTTAGCCTCTAAGCTGGTTACTACAAAAACCAGTTTATAGCCATCCTTAGTAGGCACAGCTTGAGCTAAAAGCTCCGGTACCTGACTTTTCAAAAGAGCCATCGTTTTTTCTTTATTTAACGCAGTAAGCTCTGCCACCTCTGCCTTCAGTTTTTGTACAGCACCCAAAACCTCTTCCTCCTTAACAGATAGAAGATTACTGGTTTCCACTAA
>CAZTGQ010000128.1:0-707 GCA_964613345.1 uncultured Acidaminococcales bacterium
TCTCCGCAAAGAAGTCTTTCCATGGGTTTAGGCTTTTCCATATCTGCCTTTATTTCCTTTATCGCTGATAATTGGTCAGCTGTTTCTTCAAAGGGGAAGGCATCCTCAAATTCCTTTTGCCAAGGTGTATCAGGAGCAAAGCTATGTCCCACCGTAATCTCTCTCTTAGCATAAAGATGTAATAGCTCCGTAGCTAAAATAGTAATGGCGGCCTTGGCTTTTTTGGTAATCCGCTGCCAATCTGCGCCACCCATTTTAGACAGACGTGGTGCAGTTCCCTCTGAGCCTACATACTTATGCAGAAGACTGATTTGTTCTACAGGAACAAAGAGCTTATCCTCTCCGGCATATTGAATACGCAAATAATCTCTGTGCACGCCGCTTATTTCTAAGGTTTCCACACCCTGGTAGCGACCTATACCATGGATATTGTGCACAACAAAATCGCCACTTTTAATTTCCCCAAAGTAGCTAAGAGCTGGACCCTGTCCTTTTTGCTTGGTAAGACGACGACGTTTAGCCATGCCGTAAATATCTGTTTCCGTCAGCAGCAGCCACTGCTCCTGCCAAAAACAAAAGCCCTGAGTTAAATCTCCGACAAAGACATTAACCTGTCCTTCTTTAAATCTGCCTCCTTGTCCCACAAACGAAGCCGCTAATCCTCGTCTTTTAAGGTGCTCTACCATGCTTTTAGCTTTATCCTTAGT
>CAZTGQ010000128.1:717-5487 GCA_964613345.1 uncultured Acidaminococcales bacterium
AATTAAAAGCTCCACGTTCTTATTATAGGGAGCAAGACTGCGCACGGTCACAGTAACATTTTGCGCCTTAGGCAAGACCTTGTGAGTCAAGGCACTCACTGCTAAAAGCTTCTTTTTATGGCATTGCTCTAAGCACTCCTTGGAAGTAAAAAGCATCTCACTTTGTTGCTCATTTATACCACCCTCAGCCTTTGCCAATTCAGCAAAAAAGCTTACCGGTTCATCTAAAACTAAAAAGCCATTTTTCTGTACATAGCTTAAGGCAGAAGCATTTAAGGGCAGCTCTCCTGTAGAAACAGGAAGAATATCTCCCTCAAGGATATTTTCCACCGCTCTTTGGCTAGTCAGCTCAAAGGAGCGGATAGCATCTATTTCATCGTCATACCACTCTAAGCGAAGAGGATGCTCCGCATTTAAGGGATAAACATCCAAAATATCACCTCTTAGCGCAAATTGGCCCAGAGTTTCCACCTGCTCCACCCGTTCATAACCGCCTTCTACCAAGAGCTCCACCAGCTCCTGACGGTTCCTCTTCTCACCCACCTTAAAGTGCAATTTATTTTTTTCTAAAAAGGAAACATCGGGTAATTTCTGGGCAAAGGCCTCTGCAGTGATGATGACTAAGGCTTTCTTCTGCTGCAAAAGAGCTTCCAGGGCAGCAATTCGTTCTGCTCCCACCTCTTCATTCTTGCTTTCAATTTTCCCCCCTACTAGATTTCCTGGGTATAGTTCGTAGGTTGCTAGGGCTGGATAAAGAGCCAATATATCTCTTTTAAGACCACTGGCCTCTTCTCTTCTTGCCACTAGAACAACTATCGGTCCTTGGTCCTCCAGCCTTTCCTTCAGGGCGCACAAAAAGCCGGCTTTAACGCTACCTGTTAAGCCGGTTAAGGAAATTGCCTGCCGTCCTTTTTGCCAAAGTGTGGCTACATCCTGGACGGTTTCTACTTCAGTTAGGATTCTAATTAATTCGCTACTCATCGCTCTTCCAAAGAAACAACCGAAAATTGGCTAAACCAATTTCCGGCTGCTTTATTTATTATAATTTTACGTTAATGCCCTTATGATTAAAGTTATGTACGCCATCCACAAATCTAACGGTACCTGTTGCGTAGCGCATAGAAATCGTATGGGTACGAGCACCATCACCAAAGAATCTTACACCATTTAACAAATCACAATCAGTAATGGCAGTAGAAGTGAACATCACATCATCACCCTTAACCAAATCATCAATGGTTAAAATCTTTTTCAAATCGGTAAGTCCCATTTTATAGCAACGGTTGATTTGCTCTTCATTTTCGGGGCATAGTCTAGCCTGCATATCACCACCCAGACATTTTAGACCAGCTGCTGCTAGTACTCCTTCAGGAGCACCGCCCTTGCCAATGTACATATGCACACCGGTACCTTCGATACCGGCATTAACGATAGGATCAACATCACCATCAGTGATTAATTTAATTCTAGCTCCTGCGCTTCTCACATCCTCAATAATCTTACGATGACGAGGACGATCCAAGCAAACCACAGTTAAATCTCCTATATTACGTTCTAAAGCTTTAGCAACTCTAGCCAAATTGTTAGCTACGGTATCATCAATGTCAATGCAGCCCTTTGCTCTGGGGCCTACAGCAATCTTATCCATATACATATCAGGAGCATGAAGTAAGCATCCCTTAGGAGCAATAGCAATAACTGCAATGGCACCGTTTTGACCCTTAGCAACTAGGTTAGTACCCTCTACCGGGTCCACAGCAATATCCACCTCAGTGCCGCCGGCACCTACCTTCTCACCAATATACAGCATGGGGGCTTCGTCCATCTCACCCTCACCAATAACTACGGTGCCGCTAATGTTTACCGTATCAAACATTTTACGCATGGCATCTACCGCCAATTGGTCAGCGCCATTCTTATCACCTCTGCCTACACTGCGAGCGCTAGCAATAGCGGCTGCTTCTGTAACTCTTACGAATTCCATGGATAGTTCTCTGTTCATAAACAATTCTCCTCTACTTGCAGTGGCCGGATAAGCCTTCCTAAGAAAGCTACCTGCGACCTAAACCGCAATTTTTCTTTCCTCACTGTTTTTATTATTACACTTTCTATCTATTTGTGCAAGAAATTAGCTAAAAAATGCCAGACCCAAAAATTCTATACCCAAATACCAGGGTAAGGCTAACATTAAGCTCCACAAAATAATACTAAAAGCCACTACCGCCAAGGCTCTAAGTAAATCCAAAAGATAAACGGCCTCTACTGCTCTTATTAAAAGATAGGTGCTCCACCCGTAGCCAAGACCACAGGCTATTGGCAGGACCAAATAGTACCAGCCCCCTAAGCGCATAGCTAAAAGAGCCAAAGGCGCTAGGACCAAAAAAGGCAGGGAGGTAAAGCCCATGATACATAAAAGTCCGCGAACATTTCCTGACCCACCGCCACAGGCATCAATAAGTCCATGTAAAAAGCAGCCAAAAACTACGATCAAAATTAGCTTAGCTAAAAGCAGTCCCACTAAAATAGCAAATCTGAGGGGAAGCTCCTGGCTGGCAAAAACAACATTACTGCAGATGCCAAAAAAGGTACCCTCACTAATCACAAAATAAAAGAGGCTACGCCAGAGGGTGGGATGCTGAGCCAGCCAACCCATGCCAGATTTGGTGGCAAAGAGGACATCAAAGGATTTTCTCCTCATTTACCTCACCCCTTATTCCAGCTCTCTGCCTCTGCAGGAGCCCATTTTGACAACAACCCTTGAGCTATTTTTTGAGCAAAGGACTCTAGAAAAATATTGCTCCAGTCAGCCACCTTATCATAGCTTTTAACCTTAGGTGTGCCCTTAAGACCGGCTAGCTTACCTGTAGCATCTAAAGCATCATAGTAATTACCAATTTCATCCACCAGACCTAAGGCATGAGCTTGCTTACCGGTATATACTCTGCCATCTGCCAAGCTTCTTACTTGCTCTAGGGGAAGCTTTCTTCCCTCACTAACCACAGTGATAAAATCCAAATACATTTCGTCCACCATGGATTGAATAATTTCTTTCTCCTCCTCCGTCATCGGACGAGTGCTGGACATAATATCCTTATGCTCACCACTTTTAATGAGAACAGAGGTAACCCCAATTTTCTTATACAGTTCCTGTAAATTCACGCCACCCATATAGACGCCAATGCTACCTGTCAAGGTAGAATTATTAGCATAAATTTTATCACAGGGCGCAGCAATATAATAGGCTGCGGAAGCTCCGCTATTACCTAGAGTAGCCACGATTGGTTTCTTACTGGTTTCCTTAAATCTGGCAATCTCTCTGGCAATTTCTTCTGCGGCAGTAACGCTACCACCGGGAGAATTAATACGCAAAAGCACGGCCTTAACGGATTTATCCTCGCCTGCTTTTCTTAGCTGCTTCATAATAGTGCCACTGTTGGCACCCTCTGCTTCAGAAAAAAGTCTGGGCACGCCGCCGCTACCACTGAACATAGGACCTGCGATATTTATGACAGCCACACTGTCTCCGCCGGAAGCAATTTTCTTCGTGGTCTCTATTTTATTCTTACCACCTAAAAGAGAAACTACAAAGGAAAGTAAAGCAATAATCAAAATACAACTAATAAAAATTTTTTTAAGCATAGGCACTCCTTTTTACTTTTGACAGTCCAAAGCAGCCTTTACAAATGCTTTAAATAAAGGATGGGGATTGGTCGGTCTTGATTTCAATTCCGGATGGAACTGCGCTCCTAAAAACCAAGGATGAACTTCCTGAGGCAATTCTATAATCTCAACCAGCTTACCACTGGGTAATGTTCCCCCTAGAACCAAACCGTTTTTAAATAACTCTTCCCTCAGCTCATTATTAACCTCATAGCGATGGCGATGACGTTCAAAAATAGTTTCTTCGCCATAGGCAGCTGCCGTTAGAGTATTAGGATATACCTTACAAGGATATTTACCTAGTCTCATGGTACCGCCCTTAATCTCCACACTCATTTGTTCCGGCATGAGATAAATAACCGGATAAGCTGTTTTCTCATCAAATTCTGTACTATTAGCCTTCGTCATGCCGCAGACATCACGAGCGTACTCAATAACAGCACACTGCATGCCTAAGCAAATACCAAAGAAGGGTAATTTATTTTCTCTGGCATAACGCACAGCCTTAATCATACCCTCAATGCCTCTGTCACCAAAACCACCGGGAACTAAGATAGCATCTACACCCGCAAAAACTTCCTCTAGATTAACCCCTGAATCTTCGATTTCTTCGGCGTTAATCAGCTTAATATCTACATCAGCATCATAGCAATAGCTAGCATGCTTTAAAGCCTCTACAATACTAATATAAGCATCAGGCAGGGACACATACTTACCTACAATAGCAATAGTAGACTTTCTCTCGTGGTGCCTTAAAATTTTCTCTACCATAGCATGCCAAGCTGCCATATCCTTGGGCTTGTCTTCCATTTCCAGTTTTTTCAGTACTACCTTGTCCATTCCCTGCTCTTCTAAAAGCATGGGTACCTGATAAATACTAGGAGCAGTGATGGATTGGAAAACTGCATCCACATCCACATCACAGAACATAGCCATTTTTTCCCGCATTTCCCTAGAAATAGGCATTTCACTACGGCAAACTAAAATGTCAGGTGTAATACCAATACTTCTTAATTCCTTAACACTGTGCTGAGTAGGCTTAGTTTTCAGTTCGCCTGCGGCATTAATATAAGGCACTAAGGTAACATGAATATACAAAACATCATTACG
>CAZTGQ010000129.1:0-5458 GCA_964613345.1 uncultured Acidaminococcales bacterium
GTCCTACTCGATCTAAAAATTCTCCCCCTGAAGCTTGTCCGGAGCCATGATGCCCTACCTTTAAAATTTGGGCCTGTAGGTCTTGGCAGTTAAGAGCACCCTGTTCCACCTGGAAGGTAGCATCCCCCGTAAAGAGAACGGTCTTCTTATTAAGCACGAGACGAAAAATGCCGCAATTCTCATTATCATCACCGTCTTCATTACTCTCCGGAATATATAGGGTTTCTAGGGAAAAATCCTTTTTCTGCCAAATATGCCCTGCTTGCTGAAGAAGAAGGGGCGTAGTAGAGGGTAAAAGAGCTAGCATTTTTTCCATATCCTTCCCTCTTTGCTCCTTAGGTAAAAGAACCTCCCCTACAGGAAAATTTTTTACCAAGGCTGCTGCTCCGCCTGCATGGTCGTGATGTCCATGACTTAGCAGTAATAAGTCCACTTTGTCCACTCCTAATGAACGTAGAAAGGGTACCAGAATTCTCTCCCCTGGGTCAAAATTACCCTCCAGCCCACCGGTATCAATAACAGCACACACCCTCTGAGCTGAAAGTATGACAGCACAATCTCCCTGTCCTACATCTAGGAAATAAACCCTTGAGGATGGTCTGCTTGTCAAGCTCCAACAGCTCCCCCCAAGGCATAGAGAGAGGCCCAAAAAAAGCAGATACCTTCCTCCCTTACTTAAATTCAAACCAGCTGTAAAGAATTTATAAGCAGAAAAAAGCACTAAATAGTAGCCCAAGGCTAGACCTAAGGGCCAGGCCTTAACTACAATATTACTGCCCGGCAACTCACCCACCATAAACATGACTCTTAGAGCTAAATTAAAAAGCTCCTGAGCTAAGAAAAAACAGCCTCCTGCTCCTGGAAGATACAGTGCCACTAAAGCAAAAGCACCCATGAGTAAAAGAAGAAGAAAAGAAAATAAAGGCAAAAGTAAAGCATTGCTTATAAAGGAAAGAGCATTAAGTCGATTAAAATAATAAAGCAGCAAGGGTACTAGGGGCAATTGTGCCGCCAAGGGAACACTGAGAGCAGCTGCTACCTTGTAGGGCAATACTCTTAGTAAAATTTGACTTAAGGGCTTTGCCCCGTAAAGCAGCCCTAGGGTTGCCAAAAAAGATAGCTGCAAGCCCGGAGCTAAAATCCACCAGGGCTTATATAAAAGAGAAAGCAAAAAAGCTCCCCCCAGCATAGCCCCCTTATCTCCCCTTAAATCCTTACTCCTACCGCCTAAATACCCCCAGCCCAACACCATAGCTCTAAAAACCTATGGCTTAAAGCTGCATAGAGCACCATAAAAGAATAAACCCATTGCTCCCCCTAAAGCCGCCTTCGCTCTGGTAAAGCCCAGCTGCTCTAGAAGCCAAACAAGTCCTACCGCTAAAATAGCCACATGGGTACCGGAAACTGCCAAGAGATGCACTAGGCCTGCTTTATTAAAAATTTCTAAAGCATCGCCCTCTAACTGCGTTGAACCACCTAATGCCATACTCCTTAAAAGAGGGTAGTTAGAAGCACTCACCTGGTTTTTAAGACTCTCCTCCAAGCGTTGTCTCAGGCGATAAGCATAATAGGACAGGTCCTTCTTGTCCCCGGTAAAAACAAGGTCCTGGCTTCTTACTGTAGCTGTAGCAACAAGGCCTTGCACCTTAGCCTGCAGTTGACCATCTAAAAGACCTGGATTTACCAATGTATGATAGGGTTTTAAATAACAAGGAACTTGAAGCTGTCCATACTCCTGTAGTTTCCTCTTGCTCTCCCCCTGTTTTACCTTAAGCCGCACATATTTTCCTGTAGCTTTATCCTCTACCAAAAAACTAGTGCTGCCATAATTTCCTTTTACTACGGACTCAGCTACAATTTCACCAACTAAAATTCTGGGCTGAGTGAAATAATCAGTAGGTAAAGGACTATTAGCCCTTGCGCCTACCACAAGACCTGCAAAAAAAATGCTAACACCTACAGCCATAGCAAAGGCTTTAACCAGACCTCGCCACAAGGATCCTAGGCTAAGACAAATACTTAAAAGTAGAGCTCCTAAATAAATTCTCTCATAAAGGGGAAAGGACAGACCCACATAATCTCCCAGAGCAAAAATACTACTTAAGGCTAAAAGATTATCCATCCTACACCTCTAGCCAGGGAGAAAGTGTCTTTAGCTTTCTTTTCGTCATCCCCGGAACCTTTAAAAGTGCTCCCTTATAAAAGAAATGATGTGTTTTCCTGTACTCGACAATACCCTGCGCTATTGCTCTACCTACTCCCGGTAAGGTCATGAGCTCCTCCAGGGTTGCGGTATTAAGATTTACCTTCCCCTGCGGTAATTTTCTGCTACTTAAGCTCTCCCTTTTAGCTCCTGCCTTTGATTTTTTGCTACTTACAGCTTTATTTTTTCTTTCCTCAGATTTTACTTGAGCTCCGACCCTCTGCCTTTTTCTGCTACTACCTCTATCCTCACCCTTACTCCGAGACTTTTTACCACACCTCTCCCAAGGAACATGGATATGTAAGCCATCCTTACATTTTCTCACCATATTCACTTTATGAAGTGCTGCCTCTAAGCTACAGCCACCTGCCCTACCAAGGGCCTCCTGAACTCTAGTGCCTAAGGGTACTTTATATACTCCCGGCCTAATTACCGCGCCACTAATATAAATACTTACCAAGGTTGGTGCCGGCTTTTTGTTCACAGTTAGCTTCTCAGGTTCACCTTGATGCTTAGCCTTCTCCTCCTGAGTCAAAAACAAATTTATGCCCACGCCTACTAAAACTATAACTACTAATAGTAATATTTTCTTTTCCTTCCAATTAACCATAGGTCACATCCTTCTGCGCAAAAAAACAGACCTCACTCTAATACCTGCGCATTAAAGTAAGGTCTGCCTAAGCACGTATTATCGTGTGTGCAACCTATTATGAAATTAGCCTTTAACTACAATATTCACCAAACGTCCCGGCACTACAATAACCTTTACCACAGTTTTGCCAGCTAACGCTCCCTGAACATCCCCATCAGCTAGAGCAGCTTTTTCCAGCTCCTCCTTAGAAATCTCGCTGGGAACTACTAAGCGCCCCCTACCCTTGCCATTAACCTGGACGAGGATTTCTACCTCTGCTACCTTTAAAGCATCCTCATCATAGGTAGGCCAAGCTGCCTTATGGACACTTTCCTCAGGATTAATTACATCATGCCAAAGCTCCTCAGTGATATGTGGTACAAAGGGTGCCATCATGAGCAGAAGCTTAGAAACAGCTTCATAAACTAAGCCTGGATTTACAGTAGCTGCCTTATCCTTGTAATTGTAAAGAGCATTGACTAGCTCCATCAAGGTACTAATAGCTGTGTTAAAGTTAAAGCGTTTACCGATATCCTCGGTAATTTTCTTAATGCTGGCGTGTAAGATTCGGCGTAGAGTCTTATCCTCTTCGCTAAGGTTATGCGTATCATAGCTGGTTTGATGCTCAGCAATAACCGCTTCAAAGTGAGCCACAATTCTCCATACACGATTAAGGAAACGGAAGGCACCCTCCACACCCTTATCGCTCCACTCTAGCTCACGCTCCACCGGGGCTGCGAACATAATAAACAATCTAGCAGTATCAGCTCCGTACTGAGAAACGATCTCCTCGGGAGATACCACATTACCCAGGGATTTACTCATCTTAGCTCCATCCTTAATGACCATACCCTGAGTTAACAAATTAGTAAAGGGTTCACCTGCATCTACTAAGCCTGCATCTCTTAAAACCTTCATGAAGAAACGAGAATATAATAAATGCAAAATAGCATGCTCAATACCGCCAATATATTGATCCACTGGCAACCACTTATTTACTGCTTCCTTGCTAAAGGGAGCCTCTGCATTTTTCGGATCTGCGTAGCGCAAATAATACCAAGAGGAACACAGGAAGGTATCCATGGTATCAGTTTCTCTGGTAGCAGGGCCACCGCATTTAGGACAGGTGCAATGTAAAAAGCTTTCAGAGGTAGCCAAGGGAGACTTAGCACCAGCATCAAACTTCACGTCCTCTGGTAAGCGCACCGGTAAATCCTTCTCCGGTACCAATACCTCTCCGCATTTAGGACAATAAACTACAGGAATAGGAGCGCCCCAATAGCGCTGACGGCTAATTAGCCAATCTCTTAAACGGTAATTCACCTTTCTGGTGCCTAGACCCTTAGCCTCCATCATATCAATAATGGCACCCATAGCCTTATGCATTTCCATCCCGGTAAATTCACCTGAGTTAACCAAAACGCCATCCTTCTCTTCGTAGGCGCAGGTCATTTCCTCTAGCGTTAAAGCTTTATCCTTAGGCTGAATAGTAATTATTTTTTCGATACCGTACTTAGTAGCAAACATCCAGTCACGCTGATCACCGGTAGGCACACCCATAACAGCGCCGGTACCATAATCAAAGAGAACGTAATTAGTAATCCAAAGCTGAACCTTGCGACCGGTCAAGGGATGAATACAATCCACACCGGTATACATGCCCTTCTTCTCGCTTTCGCTGGAGGTTCTTTCAATATCGCTAACATTACGAACCTCATCACAGAAAGCTTCCAAAGCCGCCTTATTAGGATTATTAGCCAAAAGCTTAGCCACCATAGGATGCTCCGGTGGCAAAACTACAAAGGTAACACCATAAATAGTATCCGGACGAGTGGTATAAACGGAAAGCTTTTCCTTCAAAGTAGGCACTTCAAAAGCAAATTCCAAGCCCTCACTACGACCAATCCAATTCTTCTGCATGATTTTAACTCTCTCAGGCCAACCCTCTAATTGGTCTAAATCCTTTAAGAGTTCATCAGCATAGTCGGTAATTTTAAAGAACCATTGCTCCAGGTCCTTTTTCACGACCTCATGGTCGCATCTCCAGCATTTGCCATCTATAACCTGCTCATTGGCTAAAACCGTATTACAGGTGTTACACCAATTCACCGCAGATTTCTTCTTTACAGCTAAGCCTCTCTTATAAAACAGCTCAAAGAACCACTGGGTCCATTTATAGTAGTCTTCCTTGCAGGTGGCTACTTCTCTTTCCCAATCATAGGAAAGACCTAAACGCTTTTGCTGCTTGGTCATATTAGCAATATTTTCCAAGGTCCACTTAGCAGGAGGAATATTATGCTTAATAGCAGCATTTTCTGCCGGCATACCAAAGGAATCCCAACCCATGGGATGCAGTACATTATAGCCGTTCATAGTGCGGAAACGAGCTAAAACATCACCGATGGAATAATTGCGCACGTGTCCCATATGTAAATTACCGGAGGGATAGGGAAACATTTCCAGCACATAAGATTTGGGGCGTGGATCATCGTTACTAACGTGAAAAGCCTTCTTGTCCTCCCACTCTTTTTGCCAACGAGCTTCAATCTCATGGGGAGCATACTTTTCATTTAACATGTAATAACCTCCTAAAAAATAAAACCATGTATTGTCTTGCATAAGCA
>CAZTGQ010000130.1:0-1561 GCA_964613345.1 uncultured Acidaminococcales bacterium
GTTCGAATACAATGAAGAAGAAAAACGCTTTGTTGCTATGCATCATCCCTTTACGGCTCCCTGCGACGAGGATCTGCCGATGCTGAAGACCAATCCCGGCAAGGTGTATGCTAAGGCCTATGATATGGTTTTAAATGGCACTGAAATAGGTGGCGGCAGTATTCGTATTCATCGTAGAGACGTGCAGAATAAGGTCTTTGAGGCCATTGGTCTTACCCAAGAAGAAGCACAGGAGAAATTTGGCTTTTTGATGGGAGCTTTTGAATTCGGAGCTCCTCCCCATGGTGGTTTAGCTTTTGGCTTGGATCGCTTAATCATGATTATGGCAAAGCGTGCTTCCATTCGTGATGTCATTGCTTTCCCTAAGACTCAAAGTGCTATTGATTTAATGAGCCAGGCACCGGACGTAGTAACGGATAAACAGCTACGTGAATTACACATTAGAACTACTGTTTTAAAGAAGGAAGAAAAGGAAACTAAGTAATTGCCAAAGAGCCTAAAAATGGCTATAATATAAATAAAGAGAATCCCTCCGATGTACGAGAAGATTCCGCGTTTTGAGCCAACACTTTCAAAAAGGGAGCCCGTGAGCTCTTGCTACAGCTGGTAAGCCCCCTTGAGGGGACATCAAAAATAGCAAGTAAGGCACCCACCTGCATATGCAGGTTCAAAACCTGGAATATATACGGCATTGTAGGGTTCTTTATTTTTATGTCGGTAGGAGAGAATATGGATACTCAAAGAATTGTTATGCTCATAGGAGAAGAAGCTCTGGCCCAATTAACTAAGGCAAGAGTGGCTGTTTTAGGCCTTTGATGAGTAGGCTCCTAAGTTGCTGATGACTTAGTACGCAGTGGTATAGGCTCAGTATTGCTCTTAGATAAGGACGTGGTTGATAGCTCCAATGTGAATCGTCAGCTACCGGCACTGAGTAGTACTATTGGACAAAAAAAGGTGGATGTGATGGCCGCAAGACTACATGATATTAATCCACAGTGTGACCTAACCATAGTGTCAGACCTCTATACTCCTGGCAGCTTTGCCAGTATTTTGCCGGGGAAGTGGTCCTATATTGTAGATGCCATTGATGACGTGCCAGCTAAAATAGATTTAATCACTACCTGCTACGAGCAACATATACCCCTTATTTCCTCCATGGGCACTGGAAATAAATTAGACCCTACTAAGCTAGCCGTAGCTGATATTAGTAAAACATCAGTCTGTCCACTGGCCAGAAGTATTAGACAAAAGCTCAGAAAAAAAGGCATTACCAAGGGCGTAGAAGTAGTTTTCAGCACTGAGGAGCCGCATAAATGCTCCACAGGACCTGTGCCAGCTAGTATGGCGTTTGTGCCGGGGGCGGCGGGGCTTCTTATTGCCTCCCACGTTGTTAGAAACCTAATTTCAGACTTTGGGGGATAATTGTGTCAGCCGTTGTCAGGAAACAATTTTAATCAGTCGCTGTATGTCACGATACTAGCTCCTTCTTAAAATCATTCCCTTCCTAGGCTGATGCAATTCTTCCCCAAGAGAGTAGCTGAGAGTTCTATATGATCGTTCA
>CAZTGQ010000130.1:1661-5433 GCA_964613345.1 uncultured Acidaminococcales bacterium
AGCCGGTACTATCTGCGTCGCGCAGTCACCTTTCTTCCTAGCATCTGAAGCAATCTGAACGATTTTGGGTGGGAGTAAAAGGCTGATGCAATTCTTCCCCAAGAGAGTAGCTGAGAGTTCTATATGATCGTTCATATTACTCCATCTGCGTTGTCAGAAAGGCACCCGCGCTCCTCGATGTACGAGCCGGTACTATCTGCGTCGCGCAGTCACCTTTCTTCCTAGCATCTGAAGCAATCAGTGCCGCCTCATAGTCACTATACTGCCGCCTCATAGCCAATATTCGGTAATTTCATAGTCAAGAAAGCTCGGCAACAGTCAAAATAGCCGATAATAGCGAGAAAAAATTTGCATATATTAATGTACGTAATTTTTTGTTATAATTTATAGGAAACTACTTAGGAGTGTCAGTATGTATTTTTGTTTATTAACATTAGCGATTATTATCATAGATAGAGTTACAAAATTGTTGGTTGTGGATAGGATGCCTCTGGGCTCCAGTATTCCTCTAATCGACGGAGTTTTTAATTTAACCTATATCCTTAATCCGGGAGCTGCCTTTGGTATGCTGGAGCATAATAGAACTTTTTTTATTGTGTTGACCTGTGGAGTTTTATTAGGAGCTTTTTTTCTGAAGAAGCATATTTTACAGGAACCACCCTTATGTAAATACGGCGTAGCCTTATTCTTGGGTGGAGCCATAGGTAATTTAATTGATCGCATAGACACAGGCTTGGTGATAGATTTTTTTGATTTTATTATTTGGCCTGTTTTTAATATGGCAGATATTGCAATTTGTGTAGGAGTGGGAATGATCATATGGTCAACGATGGAAGAGGAAACCAAGAAGAAAAAAATATTAGCACAGAACCAGTAGAACAAGGTGAGGCAGGTCAAAGAGCGGATGTATTTTTGGCTGCTGCCCTGGAGCTGACCAGAGCCCATGTCCAACATTTGTTGGAGGATGGGAGGATTAGGCGCAGTGAGGGAAAGCTTATTAAGGCTAATTATAAGATAAAAGAAGGCGATGTTTTTTTAGTTAGTATGCCGCCTCCTGTAGAGCTGGAAGCAATTCCAGAGGACATTCCCCTAGATATAATTTATGAGGATGAGGATGTTATAGTCTTAAATAAGGCAAGAGGTATGGTAGTTCATCCTGCTGCAGGTAATTTTACAGGCACCTTAGTTAATGCCTTGCTCTTTCATTGCAGTAACTTATCCGGCATTAATGGAGTCATTAGACCTGGCATCGTGCATCGCCTGGACAAGGACACCTCCGGAATTATGATTGTAGCTAAAAACGATCAGGCTCACCTTTCACTTTCTCAGCAAATCCAGACCAAGGAAGCTAAACGTACTTATTTAGCGGTGGTTAGGGGTAATATAAAGCTGGATAGTGGACGAGTGGAAACCTTATTAGATAGAGATGCTAAGGATAGAAAGAAAATGGCAGTAGTAAAATCCGGAGGACGACAGGCTATTACGGATTATCTGGTGAGGGAGCGGTATGGTAAGTTTACGGTAGTGGAGTGTAAGCTTCTAACAGGTCGCACCCACCAAATCAGAGTGCATATGGAGTATTTAGGTTATCCCTTGGTGGGAGACCCCAAGTATTCTCCTCAGAAAACCTGTTTTGCTATAAAAGGACAGGCTCTTCATTCTGAAAAGCTTGTTTTCCGTCACCCTAGGACAGGTGAGGTTATGGAGTTTACAGCTCCTGTGCCGGAGGATTTAGAGAAAATTTTAACTCGTTTGCGTAACGGGCAATTTTGCTAAAGGAGATTAGCTATGAGCGTAATGATTAAGAAAAAGACCATTTTAGATAGTCAAGCTGTGGGCAGAGCTTTAGTGAGAGTGGCCCACGAAATAGTGGAAAAGAATAAGGGCGTTGGCGATGTGGTGCTAGTAGGTATTCGTACAAGAGGAGTTCCTCTGGCTAAAAGAATTGCCAAGGAAATTAAAATTATTGAAAACGTGGAATTACCGGTAGGTTCTTTGGATATTACTCTTTACCGAGATGATCTCTCTACCTTGGCTTATAACCCTGTTATTCACGGCACAGAAATTAATTTTGATATTACAGGCAAAACAATTGTCCTAGTGGATGATGTGTTATTTACAGGCAGAACAATTCGTTGTGCGTTAGATGCTTTAATCGATATGGGCAGACCAAAGTCCATTCAGCTAGCGGTAATGATTGACCGGGGACACAAGGAGCTGCCTATTAAGGCGGATTATGTGGGCAAGAATGTGCCTACCTCTACCACGGAGACAGTAGAAGTAACCTTAGCTGAAACTGATGGTGAAGATGAGGTTACTTTAGGAGATATCAAATAAAAAAGTAGGTTGGTGTTAAGGTGCGCTTAAAATCATTTGAGGCTAAGGGATTCAAATCCTTTGCAGACAAGATAGGTGTAAATTTTGAACCTGGTATTACCGCCATTGTGGGACCTAATGGTAGCGGTAAGAGTAATATCTCCGATGCTATTCGTTGGGTGCTGGGTGAACAAAGTGCTAAGTATTTACGTGGCACGAAAATG
This sequence comes from uncultured Acidaminococcales bacterium, assembly GCA_964613345.1. Taxonomy (GTDB): domain Bacteria; phylum Bacillota; class Negativicutes; order Acidaminococcales; family Acidaminococcaceae; genus CAZTGQ01. The sequence goes on from CAZTGQ010000130.1 coordinate 4,202, forward strand.
GAGGATGTTATTTTCTCCGGTAGTAGTGAACGTAGAGCCATGGGCATGGCAGAGGTTACTCTTGTTTTTGATAATACGGATCATAGTCTGCCCTTGGATTTTGAAGAGGTAAGTATTTGTCGCAGAGTTTATCGCAGTGGTGACAGTGAATATTCTATTAATAAAAAAGCCTGTCGCTTAAAGGATGTAGTTACTCTTTTAGCGGATACAGGTCTGGGCCGTGGGTCCATGTCTATTATTGGACAGAATAAAATTGATGAAATTTTAAATAGCAGACCGGAAGATAGAAGAACTATTTTTGAAGAGGCAGCCGGTATTGCTAAATACAGAATGCGTAAAAAAGAAGCTATGCGCCGCTTGGATGATACAGCGGCTAATTTGGTGCGCATAAATGATATTAAATCAGAAATTGAATCTCGCTTAGCCCCCTTAAAAGAAGCTGCAGAAAAGGCTGAACAATATCAAGGCTTTGCTGCGGAGCTTCGACGGGTGCAGGTTACTCAATTTGTGCACAGAATAGAAAATATTGAAACTGCCAAGGAAAAGCTAGAGGAGAAATACAAAGAGCTAGCGGATAAGAACGATGTCTTTGTAGCCCAGGTACAGTCCAAGGAAGCAGAAGGTATGGCTCTGAAGGTAGAGCTAGATAAGCTTAACGAGGAGTATAGCCAGCTACAAACTATTTTGGCAGAAAAAGAAAAGCATATCGAAACTCTTCATGGTCAGGAAAGTGTTATGACCGAACGTATTGCTCAAAGCAAAAGTAATTTGGAGCGTTTAGCTAAGGCTAAGGAACGGTTAGAAGAGCAGCTAAAAGCTATGAATACCAACCTAGGTCTTATTGCTGACCAGTACGATGCTCTAGAGCATGACTGTCAGGTAGCGCAAATAGCATCTCAGGAGGCTACGGCTACCAGAGATTCTTTAGAGCTAGAGATCAAGTCTTTAGAAGATGAGCTTAGTAGTTTTCAGTCTTCTGTTTTTGAAGGCATGCAGGAAATCGTCAATCTTCGTAATACTATTACTGGATTGCGCCAGTCCCAGGAACAGATTCATCGCAAAAGTGAACAATTAAAAATTGCTATTGGCGAAGCAGAGGCTAAGTACGAGGAGGTAAGCCAAAGATATACTGGACAGCTTTCTCAGCAGGAAAATCTTCGGACGAAAACCTTGGAGGCTAACCGGCTTTTAGCTAAAGCTAAGGATGAAAACAGGATAAATAAGGCCGAACT